>JBFLKL010000062.1:0-4382 GCA_040883175.1 Synechococcaceae cyanobacterium
CCACACGCACGTGCGGCGCCATCGAATCCGGAATTTCAGTCATGCCCTGCCCTCACCCGGCACACGATCAGTTCATGGCGCCGGCCCTGGCGAAAAAGTCCGGTCCGGCCATGAGATCCGGCGGGATCAGAGCAAGAATCGCTGCACCGCAACGGGCCTGAAGGAGGCCGGCACTGCCGCGGTAGTGATCGCCACAGTTCTTCGCTGGCGGTCAAGCGCTGTTCGCTGTCCCCCTCACCGGCCAGCTTCGGCGGCAGCCGAGGCGTCCTGCCGGAGCCGACTGGGGAAAACCTGTGGAAAAGATCGGACGGCCGGGTCCACGCTGGCGGCGTAGCCGGAATCTTCCGTGCCGCAGAGGCGATCCCAGAAGGTGAAGTACAGGCCGAAATGCACGCCCGGGCGGCGGTGATGCAGGCAGTGGTGGGCCGGACCGATCAGCCAGCGGCCGAAGAGGTGGTGGGGGAAGCGGCGGGGCAGGTGATCGAGATCCACATGGTTGACAATCGCCCACACCGTCATCGTGCTCAACACCGCCAGCAGCGTGATCAGGTGGAGGGGGACCAGCACAACCACCGCCACCAGGAACAGGCCCTGCACCACGGCCTCGGGGGGATCGAAGGCGAAGGATGTCCAGGGAGTGGGATGGCGCGAGCGGTGATGGCCGTGATGGCACCAGCGATACAGCGCCGGATGGTGAAAGAGGCGGTGGGTGACGTAGAACACCGCGTCCTGCAGGATCAGCACCATCAGATAACTGACGGGGACGTACCACCAGCCGTAGGCGTCGGGCCTGGCGTAGAGACGCGTGAGGCCATGGGACTGCAGCACCAGCAGCGCCCCCGTGGCCAGGGCGAACACCACCGCGGCGCCCACGGAGAGGCGGATGTCATGGCGGATCCCCTCGTCGTAACGCCGGCGCTGAGCACCGCTTTGCCGGGGGTGTCTGCCACGGCCCCACAGACGCAGCAGCCACCAGGAACCACCGGCGGTGAGGAGATAACGCCCCAGGATGATCAGGAACAGAACCAATCCATCGAGCACCAGGGACTGGGTGCTCCAGGACCGGCCACTCAGATCGAGACCGGTGCAGGCGAACGGGCCGCACGACAGGGCCACTCCGGCAAGAGTTGGATCAACGCTGCCGAGAACGCTGCCGCTGATGGCTGAGCCGATGTCGATACGTCTGACCTGGGTTGTGGATGGCGGATGGCGCACTGCCCCGATCCTCCAGGCTAGGGGGGCCTGCCACCTGAGCCACCCCGGCAGGCAGGGTGCTGCGGCGAACTCGCCACCAGTTTCCGTTTTGCCACGACACGGATTTCAGACAACCGGTCCCCTGCGCTGATCCGGAACAGGGACCGGCGGGGGCCGCAGCAGCGGCACGACACTGCTGAGGCCGATCAGCCGAAAGGAGAGCGCACCCAGCAGAGCCAGCAGACGGAGCGGCAACGACAGCCCTGGACCTGCGGGAAAGTCGTCGCCATCGGCTGGACCGTGACCCCGGGGAAGCTCAGGCCTGCCCTGATGCCGGTGCACCGGCGGACGGCCGAATCACTCCTCCTCGTCGGTGCCGCCGATGGGAATGAGCTTGATCTGCTTGCGGCCGAGCTTGATCTCGAACTCGTCGCCTGGCTGAAGACCCAGCTGGGCGGTGTAGGCCTTGCCCACCAGCAGGTTGCCGTTGAACTGCACCTTGGTGACGTAGCTGAGCTTGCGACCGCCTTTGCCACGACCCTGGCCAGCTCCATCGCCGAGACTCACACCCTTGGCTTCCAGCAGCGCTTCATAGAAGGCCGTGAAGTTGAGCCGCTCGCTGCCGTCCTTCTTGGTGCTCACGTAGCCGCATTCGCGAACGAGCTCCGATTTGGAGGCGTCGCCCAGCTCCTTCACCCGAGCCAGAAGTTCCTGTCCAGTCAGCATGGTTCAGACCATCAACATCCAGAGCATAGCGAATTACCGACCACGGCGATCACCTGTGACCTGGCTGCGCTGATCGCGTCGGGCGTCAGCGGTTGAGGCGCTGCATCTGCCAGGTGACGAAGGTACCGACAGGGCTCCAGAGGAGATAGGGAACCAGCAGCAACCAGCCGGGTTCGCTCACGCGGGCCACGGCGATCGTGAGGGCGACGCCCCACACCCAGCCGATGAAACCCACCGCGGTTCCGGGGCTCAGCCTCCGGCTGCGGCAGATCACCCAGGTGTAGCTCTGCACCAGCACCAGCAGCAGCAGGTAACCCGCCATCAGATCCCAGCGACCACTGGCCCTCCACACCAGCAGCGCCGAGGCGAAGAAACAGGCGTAGATCAGCAGCCAGATCAGGGGAATCAGCGGCTCGAAGCCGAGCCACGCGGGGCGGCGCAGCCGCAGGAACCAGGCGAAATCCGTTCGCCGGGGATTGAGGCTCAGCGCGACCGCCACCATCACCAGCAGGATCACAAGGGCAGCGCGCACCAGAGTGGAGGATCGCTGCCACCACACTCCCACGGCCTCCGGCCGCAACGTCCACGGCCGTTCAGCGCGGATTCCCCCAGTCGCCTCCCCCAGACCGGGAAGGCTTGCGCACAGGTCGGTCAGCCGGAATCGGCCAAATCCCGACCCGCAGACCGTGGTTCAGCTGAGAGAATGGGCCCAGCAACGGCCGGTGGCGGGCCCGATGACCTTCAGCGCCAAGACCTTCAGCGCCAAGACCGAATACGGCCTGGTGGCCCTGATCGAACTGGCCGGGGTGGAGCCCCCGGAACGCACACTTCAGGTGGGTGAAATCTGCCGGCGGCAGGGCATCCCCGCCCGCTACCTGGATCAGATGCTCACCAGTCTGCGCAAGGCCGGCCTGCTGCGCAGCATCCGCGGTCCCCGCGGTGGCTATCGGCTGGCCCGCCCCCCCGCCGAGATCACGGTGGCCGAGGTGATCGCCTGCCTCGAGCGCAGCACACCAGCGGAGCGGCAGGGAGACCGTTCGACCGTGGAGTTCAGCGTCGTCTCCAGCCTCGAGAAACAGGTGGAGCAGGCCCGCGCCCGGCTGCTCAGCGCCACCACCCTGCAGCAGCTGCTCGAGGAACGGCAGGCCAGAGCCGAGCCTTCGCAGATGTTCTACATCTGAAAACCCGTGGACGTTCTGCTGCTCGGCCTGGGCACGATCCTGCTCCTGGCATTGCTGGCTACCGCCCTGGCCGAACGCACACCGCTGCCCCGCGTCACCCTGCTGTTGCTGCTGGGGGTGATCAGCGGGCCACCCCTGCTCAACCTGATTCCCGGCACACTCGTGGCGCACTTCGGCCTGATCTCCGAACTCACGCTGCTGATGGTGGGTTTCCTGATCGGCGGCAAGCTCAGTCATCACTCCCTGACCCATCAGGGACGGGAGGTGGTGCTGATCTCCCTCGCCGCCGCACTCGGCACCGTGACCAGCGTGACCCTCGGACTGGCCCTGATGGGCCTGAGCTGGCCTCTGGCCATGGGACTGGGGTGCATCGCCGCGGCCACGGATCCCACGGCCGTGCTCGATGTGGTGGACCAGTTCGCCGCTGAGGGTGGCCCCCGCCGCCGCTGCGGGGATCTGCTGCTGGGGATCACCGCCCTCGACGATGTCTGGGCCCTGCTGCTGTTCGGCCTGGGCCTGTCCATGGCCGTCGCCGTGCAGGGCGATGGCAACCCGCCGCTGTCCGCACTGCTGTGGGCCTGCCGGGACCTGGGGGGCGGCGCCCTGGTGGGCCTGGGGGTGGGGCTGCCGGCGGCCCTGCTCACCGGGCGCATCCGCGCGGGCCAGCCGATGCTCCTGGAGGCCCTGGGGATCGTGCTGCTCTGCGGTGGACTGGCCCTGCATTTCGAGGTGTCCTATCTGGTGGCCGCGATGGTGATGGGCGCCGTGGTGGCCAACCTGGCCCGCCATCACGACGTTCCCTTCCACGCCATCGAAGGCATCGAACTGCCGTTCATGGCCGTGTTCTTCGTGCTGGCCGGGGCTTCGCTGGATCTGGGCAGCCTGGGCCGCATCGGCGCCATCGGCCTGGCCTATGGGCTGCTGCGCGGTGCGGGCAAGGTGTGGGGAGCCGCGGCCGGAGCGCGCCTGGCAGGCAGTGACCCCCTCACCCGCCGCTGGGTGGGAGCGGCCCTTCTGCCCCAGGCCGGCGTGGCCATGGGCATGGCCCTGGTGGTCTCCGAACAGCTGCAGGACCTGAGCGGGGCCGTGCTCTCCATCGCCATCGGCTCCACCGTGGTGTTCGAGCTGCTGGGGCCACCGCTGGTGCGGCTGGCCCTCAGCCGCTTCCGCAGCGGGCCGGATGGCGCCCTGCCAGCGCCCTGATGGGCACGGCTCTTACGCTGCGCCCTGAGCATCAATCTTCATGGCAGCTGCGGGGATGAGGGCCGGGGCAGGGCTCCC
>JBFLKL010000320.1:0-2537 GCA_040883175.1 Synechococcaceae cyanobacterium
CGTGGACGAGGGACTGCTGAACCTGCTGCTCAGCCGCTGCGAGGTGCGGCGTCTGCAGCCCGGCACTGACCTGCTGATCCCTGGCCAGAGCAACGCCACGATCTATGTGCTGCTCTCCGGCCAGCTGATGGTGTACCTCAGCCCCGAGGCCGGCGCGGGCCAGGGCATCCCGGTGGAGGTGGGGGAGTGCACCGGCGAGTTCTCGGCCATCGACCAGCAGCCGGTGTCGGCTCTCGTGCGCTGTGAACGCGAGGCGGAGGTGCTCTGCCTGCGGGGGGACTTCTTCTGGAGGCGTCTGGTGCCCCTGCCCGGGGTGGCCCGCAACCTGATGCGGGGTCTCACCCAGCGGGCACGCACCGCCAACAGGCTCACCCTGGAGGCCCTGCGCGAGCGGCTCGAGCTGGAGCATCTGCGCAAGGAACTCGAGCTGGCGCGCGAGCTTCAGGCCGGCATGCTGCCGCTGCGCCACCCGCTCGTCCCGCAGCGCCCGGACCTGGACATCAGTGCGCGGATGGAACCCGCTGCCAGCGTGGGCGGTGACTTCTTTGACGCCTTCCTCGTCGGCGACGGGCGGCTGTTCATCTGTATCGGCGATGTGTCGGGCCATGGCATCGGCGCGGCCCTGTTCATGGCCCGCACGATCGGTCTGCTGCGCAGCCTGGTGATGGGCGCCTCCTGTCCCGCATCCGTGCTGGAGCAGCTCAACGCCAGCCTCTGCGAAGGCAACGAGACCTGCCTGTTCGTGACACTGTTCTGCGGCTTCCTGGATACCGTCAGCGGGCGGCTGGAGTACTCCAATGCCGGTCACTGCCCGCCCCTGCTGGTGAGGAGCGGGCAGGTGACGGAGCTGACCCTGCCCAGGGGCCCGCTGGCAGGCGCTCTCCCCAAGGCCACATTCAGAAGCATGGAAACCCATCTGGAGCAAGGCGATCTGCTGTTCGCCTACACCGACGGCATCACCGAGGCTGAGGACGGAGACGGCAGGCCCTTCGGCATCGAGGGCTGTCAGCGACTGTTGGGAACCCTGCACAACGCGGCACTGCCTGGGATCCTCGATGCGCTTCGCAGCGAACTGCGCAGCTTCAGCCAGGGCCGCAGCCTGGAGGACGACTGCACGCTGCTGCTGTTGCGGCGTACCTGAGCCTGCGGGCGCTGCTCGCTCGACGCGCGCATCCGGGGCCATAGGCTCGGAATCCATCCCCAGCCGGCATGAGCACCATCCAGCCACCCCAGGCCGTGCACACCACCGCTGCGCCGACGCCGGTGGGGCCCTACAGCCAGGCCGTGAAAGCAGCGGGACTGGTGTTCTGCTCCGGCCAGATCGCCCTCGATCCCGGCACCGGGGCGATGGTTGGTGAAGGCGATGTGGAGGCGGAAACGCGCCAGGTGCTGGACAACCTCGAGGCGGTGCTCGCCGAGGCTGGTGCCTCGCCCAGTCAGGTCGTGCGCACCACCGTGTTCCTGGTGGACCTGGCCGATTTCACCAGGGTGAACGCGATCTACGCCGAACGTTTCGGCGATCGGGTGGCACCGGCCCGGGCCTGCGTGCAGGTGGCGGCCCTGCCCAAGGGTGCCCGGGTGGAGATCGACTGCATCGCGGTGGCGAACTGAGCGCGACACGGACTCGCCCGCCCAGCTGCCGGCTGAGCCGTAGGCCTGGGCAGAGGCCGGGAAGGGGCGATCGACCCGGCGGCAAGGGCCGGACGGACCACCGCGGCGGGGGACTGCAAGCAGCAGCCACCATGCACTGGACTTGGAGGATCGCGAGGATTCAGGTGGCGTGAGGGAAGCCCCTGCCTGGAGGGTGTGATCCAGGGCCAGCGATGGCCTGTGACCGAGCCACGAGCGACGGAGAGCGAAGTGCTGGGCGGATCTCTCAGCCCGTATGCTGAGCGCGATCGGGGCGTGGCGCAGCTTGGTAGCGCGGGTGCTTTGGGAGCACTAGGTCGCAGGTTCGAATCCTGTCGCCCCGACTGACTTCTCAGGGATCGGGCCGATCAGCCAGTCCCCAAAACCGTCCCCAAAACAGCTGCGACCCGGTTGCGACAGTTCCGTCGGGCAGTCCGAGCTGATCAGGACATCTGCCCCTGGGGGCCCAAGTCTCGCTGGTGAGGCCCTCCTCCCAGACGCCCCGGGGGCTCAAGCGGCAGAGCTGATCGTGGAGCCGGCCGGGCCTGCCACGCTTGAGGAAGCCCACCACCACGGTGCCCTCAGCGGAGAGCTCGGGATGGATGGAGACCCGCTTGCGGATGCGGGCCTTGATGTGATCGTGAACGGTGTGGACGCCATGGCGCAGCCGGCCAAGGACGCCGAAGCCAGGCGCGCGTAGGGCACGCTGAGGCAGGCCGCAACCGAACCTGTAGGTGCCGGCGGTCAAGGGCTGACCCCATGACCCTCAGGCACCGAGCCCTGAGGAGGAGGGGGAACCCCAAGAGCCTGATCCTCAGTGCCTCGCTCCAGCTGCCCCCGAGGATGTACTGGAAAGGGGAGCCCCGGACTTCGCGGCCATGACCAAGGCCGAGATCATCGAGCACTGC
>JBFLKL010000063.1:0-15001 GCA_040883175.1 Synechococcaceae cyanobacterium
ATTGAAGGGGGTTTCCCCGAGATCGCGGCTGCCCACCACGCGGTTGCGGTGGTAGGGAACGGTGTCGTAGCCGAAGGCTTCGAGATACTCCCGGCTGTCGAGGATGTCGTCGACCATGCCCTTGACCCCGCGGGTCATGAGCACGGCCGACCAGGCGATCTCCTCAGCCTTGCCGTGGGTCTTGCGGCCCAGGAGCTTCTCCATGAGGTGCCGGGCCACCTTGTAGTTGCTGTTGAGGTTGTAGAAGCTGCGGTTGAAGGTGTCCGACAGGCAGAGGGAGCGGATGAAATCCCGCACGGTGATCTGCCCGTCACGCAGCTGCGACTCGAGGGTGCGGTCGCGGTCGACCTTGAAGGCGTGGAAGAAGATCTGGCGGTAAGCCGCCTCGATCACGAAGTTCTGATCTTCCCGGTCCATGGCCTTGTCCATGGACGCGGCCTTGGGGTCCTCGTCCGAGCCCACCCGCAGGGGTTCAACCCTGGCGTTCTGGGTGATGGGCGCGTACTTCAGGAGAGGCAGGGCCACACGACTTCAGCATCCGTCGGTGGGATCGTAGAAGTGCGGCCGCTGGGGCACTGATTTGTGCCCGGCAGGGCTCACAGTCCGTAACGTTCAACACCATCGTCCGGGCTCACCAGCCCAGGGGTGACAGCGACGTGGTGTCGATGCCGTTGATCTGGGTTGCGGTGGGGGCGGCCTCGGCCTCAGCTGCCTCGATCACACGCGTCTCGACGCAGAACGACGCGGTGTTGGACAGGCCCTCCACCGTGCTGGTGCGCAGGCGCACGTCGGGTCCGGCGAAGCTGAACCGCTCCAGGCTGTTCATGGTTTCGTAGCTGGTGGTGAGCAGCAGGCCATCGCGCTCGTCCATGGCGAACCGGCCGGCCACCGGCGCCGTTTCGGCGTAGCCCCGATCACGAAGCAGCAGGCCTTCCCGACCACGCGCGTCGGTGGGGATCAGACCGAACACGCTCTCCCCCTGATGGGCCTCGCCCGCCTTGTCCCAGGCCATCGAGGCGCTCCAGGTCACCCGGCAGCCGCCCACCAGGGCCTCGGGATCCTGGCCATGCAGCTCGGCAATGGCGATCAGGCGGGGGTCGTCGGCGGTCAGTTCCACCACCTCGATCCAGGAGCCGCCGGCCTCGGCGCGACGATGCAGCAGGTGGTGGCTGCTGCGCTGGGAGCGCCAGCGACCGCAGCTGAGCCGGAAGAAGCTGATGGCGTCGGCGATCGGCGCGGACACGGCAGGCGGGCGTCTGTGGCGATGATCGCAGGGCGCTGGGGGTGTTCGCGGTGGCGACGGGGGTGGCGGCGGCACTGCTGGCTGCCCTGGGCTGGACCCTGGCCAGTGGTCTCTGGCGCCGCCTGCCCACCTCGCTGGGGCCGGCGCACCTGAACCTGCTCAAGAACCTGCTCGCCCTGGCGCTGCAGCTGCCGCTCCTGGCCCTCGCCCTGCCGCCGGTGGCACCGCTGCCCCTGGTGCTGCTGCTGGTCAGCGGGGTGATGGGCATCGCCGCAGGCGACAGCCTCTACTTCGCGGCCCTGCGCCGCCTGGGGACGCGCCGTGCTCTCACCGTGGAGGCCGGTGGACCGGCCGTGACCAGTGCCGCGGGGGTGCTGCTGCTGGCGGAAGTGCCGGCAGCGCAACAATGGGCCGGCACGGTGCTGGTGAGTCTGGCGCTGGTGCTGGTGGCGTTTCAGCAGCCCCCTCGGCGCTCACCGGCCGACACCGCCGGTGGTTCGCAGGTGCCGGGGGCGCAGCGGTGCGGGGTGCTGCTGGCGCTGCTGGCCCTTCTCTGTGGCAGTGCTGGTGCTCTGCTGGCCCGGGCGGCTCTGCGTCTGCAGCCGATCTCACCGCTGCAGGCCTCCAGCGTCAGGCTGCTGGGAGCGTGCCTGGTGCTTCTGCCACTGCTGCCCGCCTTGCTGGCTTCAGCCCGGCGGCGCAGCGGACCGCTTCCGACGGGCCGCCGCTGGCCGCTCGTGCTGGCCGCCACCCTGCTGGGCACCACGGCCGGGATCGCCTTGCAGCAGCTGGCGCTGTCCCGTCTGCCGGTGGGTCTGGCAGTGGCGTTGCTGGCCACCGCTCCACTGATGGCGGTGCTGCTTGCTCCCCTGGAGGGGGATCAGCCAGGGACTGGGGGCTGGCTGGCCGCAGGGCTGGGCCTGGTGGGTGTGTGGCTGCTGGTGCGTTGATCGGCCCGGCTGCGCGCCCACTGCACCAGCTGATCGAGAGTCAGCGCCAGGGGGTCACAGTGGCGCTCGGCGGCGATGGCCTCGAGCTGAGCCGCCAGGTTCTGCAGCTGGCGCAGGAAGGCATGGGCGAACTCCGGAGCCTCCGCTGCCTGCGGCTGGCTCTGAACCCAGCGCCTGAGCCGGCCCGCATCGGGGAGGGGGCCACCGCGCCGGTCGGCGGCGGCCTGCAGGGTGCGCAGGCCATGGGCCAGCAGCCGCAGGTGATGACGCTCCAGGGCCGGCAGGAGGGTGGAGTCGAGCTCCCGGACTTCGGCGGGAGTGAGTGCACCGCTCAGCGGATCAGCCTCCATGGCGGTTCAGGGCTGCGTCCCCTGCGCTCCGGGATCGGCGGGACGGAGCCGGAAGCCGCAGGAATGTCCCTTCTCCAGCCTCCACTGAACCCGCTCCACCTGACAGTCGGGGAAGGTCTGGCGGATGAGTCGGAGTTCCTGGTCGCAGACACAGGGGAACTGCTCGGCGATGCGCATCACCGAGCAGTGGAATTCGCGCATCAGCCAGCCATTGCCCTCCGGATCGGGGCTGCACTCGGCCACAAACCCCTCCTGGCGGCGCAGGTCGACCAGATGTTCCAGGCGCTCGGGGAGGGGGCCTGGACCGATGCGGGCCCGGTAGGCCGCCGCCTTCTGGTGGGCCTGGTGGGTGAGCAGCTGCTCGATGGTGGCGGCCGGGAGGGCCCCGGCCATGGATTCCAGCAGTCCGAGGGCGAAATCCTCGCTCCCATCGGGGAAGTGTGCCTGCGCCTTGGTGGTGAGCTGCCAGCGGTTGCTGGGCCTCCCCGGCCCTCGGGTGGCTGTGCTGGCCTGCACCAGGCCTTCATCCTCGAGGCCGCGCAGATGGCGGCGCATGGCCTGCACCGAGACGCCCAGCAGGTCGGCGAGTGCGGCTGCGGTGAGCTCCCCGTGCCGGAGCAATGAGGAGAGAACCCCATCGCGGGTGGAGGCGTCCTGTGCACGGATCCCCGTGGGCGCAGGGCCGGCAGGGGCCGAGGTCTGGACCGGCGTGCTCAGTTCGCTGGGTGTGCGGGGCGCTGCCGGAGCTGCAGCTGCGACCGGGTCGGCAGAGTTCATCCCCTCAGTCACAGAGGCCATCGCAGGGTCGCTGGCGGCAGGATCTCCGGCGGCAGTGGCGCTGGCGGCAGTGGCGGTGTGCGTGGCCATGGCCCGGATCCGGCCAGTTCACCATGCCACGCGCTGGCGGCAGTTGGGGATTCGGTGCGGGAACGGCGAATGGTGCCAGAGCAGTGGGCGGTCCTCAGGAACCGGAGCGGCACAATGACCATGGACCCAACAGTCGAACCGCTGCCCTAGGGTTGCGAATAACGAAACCCTTCGGTTTCGCAACCGCGCTTACGCGGTTTGCCAAGGCCACGGCAGGTTCCTGTGCCGCAGCTCGGCTTTGCAGCCCAGCTGTTTCACGGCCCTCGCCCGACACTTCGGCAACCTATCCGGAATCCGTTCAGCAATCCGGCTTCTCCGCCGGGTTCCGCCGAATGGCATGCCCCCAGCTCATGCCCCCGTGGATGGTGCTCAGAGTTGGTTCCATCCTCTGCTGTGCAGCTCTTCTGCCCCTATGCCCGACACCAACACCGCCTCCTCCAGTGCTGACAGCCTTGAGGTGATCCGCAGGTTCGCGGAAACCTATGCCCAGCGCACCGGCACCTATTTCTGCAGCGATCCCGGCGTGACGGCGGTGGTGCTCGAGGGCCTCGCCCGGCACAAGGACGAGCTTGGCGGCGCTCTCTGCCCCTGTCGTCACTACGAAGACAAGGAGGCGGAGGTGGCTCAGGCCTTCTGGAACTGCCCCTGTGTGCCCATGCGCGAGCGCAAGGAGTGCCACTGCATGCTCTTCCTCACTGAGGACAACCCCTTCCGCGGCGAGAAGCAGACCATCACCACCGAGGAGATTCAGGCGGCCACGACCGGCGGCTGAGCGTTGCCGCCACAGGTCACCCCGTCCCAATCCACTGCCGTTCACCATCGCTCCCCCTCCCCCATGAGCAGCACAGCCACCGTTGGTGATCTGGTTTCCCAGCCGTACAAGTACGGCTTCGTCACTGACATTGCCACCGACAAGATCGCCAAGGGACTCAGCGAGGAGGTGGTGCGACTGATCTCCTCGATGAAGCAGGAGCCGCCCTTTCTGCTCGACTTCCGTTTGCGTGCCTATCGCCAGTGGTTGCAGATGGAGGAGCCCGACTGGGCTGCCCTGGGTTACCCGCCAATCGACTATCAGGACATCATCTATTACGCGGCCCCACGGCAGAATCAGAAAAAGGCAAGCCTCGATGAGGTGGACCCCAAGCTGCTTGAGACCTTCGACAAGCTCGGCATTCCCCTGAGCGAACAGAAGCGGCTCTCCAACGTGGCTGTGGATGCGGTGTTTGATAGCGTATCGATTGCTACTACCTTTCGCGAGCAGCTGGCTGAGCACGGTGTGATCTTCTGCTCCATCAGCGAGGCTGTGAAGGAGTATCCAGAGCTTGTGGAGCGTTATCTGGGCACGGTGGTGCCGACCAATGATAACTATTTTGCTGCTCTGAACTCGGCCGTTTTTAGTGACGGTTCCTTCGTCTTCATTCCCAAGGGTGTGGAGTGTCCGATGGAGCTATCCACCTATTTCCGCATCAACTCTGGAGACACGGGGCAGTTCGAGCGCACCCTGATCATTGCCGAGGAAGCCTCCACGGTGAGTTATCTCGAGGGTTGCACTGCGCCGATGTTCGACACCAACCAGCTGCATGCGGCTGTCGTTGAGTTGGTGGCTCTTGAGGATGCTTCGATCAAGTATTCAACCGTCCAGAACTGGTACGCAGGTGATGAGAACGGCGTCGGAGGCATCTACAACTTCGTCACCAAGCGTGGCCATTGCCGGGGTGATCGCAGCCGGATCAGCTGGACCCAGGTGGAAACCGGCTCTGCCATCACCTGGAAGTACCCCAGCTGTGTGCTCCAGGGAGCTGATTCGGTGGGTGAGTTCTATTCGGTAGCCCTCACCAACAATCGCCAGCAAGCTGATACGGGGACCAAGATGGTGCATGTGGGACCTCGCACCCGCTCCACGATCGTGAGCAAGGGCATCAGCGCCGGCCATTCCTCCAACAGCTACCGCGGCCTGGTCCAGATCGGCCCCAAGGCCGTGGGTGCCCGAAACTACAGCCAATGCGACTCGATGTTGATCGGCGATCAGGCCGCCGCCAACACCTACCCCTACATCCGATCTCAGCAGCCCCAGGCCAGCGTCGAGCATGAGGCCAGCACCTGCCGGATTTCCGAAGATCAGCTCTTCTATCTGCAGAGCCGGGGCATCGGCTTCGAGGAGGCTGTGTCGATGATGGTGAGCGGCTTCTGTCGCGACGTGTTCAACCAGCTGCCCATGGAGTTCGCCGCTGAGGCCGACAAACTGCTCGCTCTCAAGCTCGAGGGTTCCGTGGGCTGATCGCCCCATCGGCCTCAGCTTTGCCGGTGGCCTCTGCTCCGGCCACAGACCTGCCCCCTGTTCACTCCTACCGTTCCCAATTTTCTTTCTGCCGTGATACGCCCGGACGCACCGGTTCTGCTCGAGATTCGTGATCTGCACGCGTCGGTGGAGAATCAGCCCATCCTCAAGGGGGTGAATCTCCGCATTCGCGCCGGTGAAATCCATGCCGTGATGGGTCGCAATGGCAGCGGCAAGAGCACCCTCTCCAAAGTGCTGGCCGGACACCCGGCTTACAACGTCACCGGCGGCAGTGTGCTCTACCAAGGCGAGAATCTGCTCGACCTCGAACCCGAGCAGCGATCACGCATCGGTCTGTTCCTTGGTTTTCAGTACCCGGTGGAGATCCCCGGTGTGAGTAACCTCGAATTTCTGCGCGTGGCCACCAATGCACGCCGCGCCCAGCGCGGCGAGGAGGAACTCGACACCTTCGCCTTCGAGGATCTGGTGCGGGAGCGCCTGTCGGTGGTGCAGATGGATCCCGCCTTTCTGGAGCGTTCGGTGAACGAAGGCTTCAGCGGCGGTGAGAAGAAGCGCAACGAGATCCTCCAGATGGCCCTGCTGGAGCCCGTGGTGGCCATTCTCGACGAAACCGATTCCGGCCTCGACATCGACGCCCTGCGGGTCGTGGCCTCAGGTGTGAATCAGCTCTCCAGCCCGGACAATGCAACCCTGCTGATCACCCATTACCAGCGTCTGCTGGATCTGATCACCCCCGACTTCGTGCATGTGATGGCCGCCGGCCGGATCCTGCGCAGCGGCGGCAAGGAGCTGGCACTGGAACTGGAGCGCAGGGGGTACGACTGGGTGGATGAGGAGCTTGCCCGGCTGGAGGGCGAGCAGGGTCGCCAGCCGCTGGAGGTGGCCTGATGGTGGCCGCCCCTGCTGCGGCCGCCATGGCCCCCGGATCCGGAGCCGCGTCCCTGGCCTGGCTGGCGAAGCTGGCCGGCGCGCCGCTGCCGACCCGCCGCCAGGAGGACTGGCGCTTCACCGACCTCTCCCCCCTGGAGGCCATTCCTGCCGGGATTGCGGACGCCGACCCCGGACTGATCGCCGATCCCTGGGCAGGTCTCAGCCTGCCTGCCGGGGTCACGCGTCTGGCCGCCGCTGCCGCCGAGCCCCGGCTCGGCACGGCCCTGGCGGCCCGCGGCTGTCATCAGCACTGGCCGGTGCTGCTCAACGCCGGTGCCAGCCCCGCCCTGCTGGCCCTGAAGGTGGAGGGCGATGCCGGCAGTCTGGAGCTGCCCCTTCCCGCTCCCGCCGCCGACGGTTTGGTGGCCTGGCGTCTGCTGCTGGTGCTGGAGCCCGGGGCGCGTCTGGAGCTGCTGCTGGCGCCGGCACCAGCCAGCGGCCGTCGGCAGCTGCTCAGCCTGGTGAGCGAGGCGGTGCTCGGTGAGGGGGCCTGTCTGCAGCTGGGCTGTCTGGCCCTGGGCCAGGAACACTCCGCGCTGCTCCACCACCTGGCCGTGCGCCAGGCCGCCGGCAGTGAGCTGCAGGCCACGGTGGTCTCCAGCGGCTGGGCCCTGGCTCGCCACGAGCCCCGCATCGTGCAGGAACACGGAGCCGCCCGCACCCGCCTGCTCGCCCTGCAGCGCGTGGATGGCCGGGAACTGGCCGACACCCACAGCTTCGTGCGCTTCGACGGGCCCGACGGTGAGCTCGATCAGCTGCACAAGGCCGTGGCCGATGGCGCCGGGCGCAGCGTGTTCAACGGCGCGGTGCAGGTGCCCCGGGCCGCCCAGCGCACCAATGCCGCCCAGCTGAGCCGCAACCTGCTGCTCTCCGATCGGGCCCGCATCGACACCAAGCCCGAGCTGGAAATCGTCGCCGACGACGTGAAATGCGCCCATGGCGCCACCGTGAGCCAGCTGCAGACCGAGGAACTCTTCTACCTTCGGAGCCGGGGGATCGACTCCGCCACGGCCGCTCGCCTTCTGGAGCGCGCTTTCTGCCACGAGGTGCTGCAGGAGCTGCCCGCCGGGGCCCGTGGTCGCGATCCCATCGCTGCTCTGCTGGGGGACGCCTGACCACCATGACCGCATCTCCCGCCATCCGTCCTCCGTCCGGGCCGCGCCAGGATTCGAGCCCAGCCGGTGCTGGGGACGCGCGCCTGGAGAGGCCTGGCATCGCGGCCGGCGTGGAGAACCTGGCGGCCATCACCCGCCCCGACTTTCCACTGCTGGCGCAGACCGCCTGCCTGGGCCAGCCGCTGATCTACATGGATCACGCGGCCACCAGCCAGAAGCCCACCCAGGTGCTTGAGGCCCTGCAGCGCTACTACGCCCACGACAACGCCAACGTGCACCGCGGCGCCCATCAGCTCAGTGCGCGGGCCACCGAAGGCTTCGAAGCGGCTCGGGAGAAGACGGCCCGCTTCGTGGGTGCCGCCCGCGCCCGCGAGATCGTGTTCACCCGCAATGCCAGCGAGGCCATCAATCTGGTGGCCCGCACCTGGGGTGAGGCCAATCTGGGCGAGGGCGACGAGGTGCTGCTCTCGGTGATGGAGCACCACAGCAACCTGGTGCCCTGGCAGCTGCTGGCAGCCCGCACCGGCTGCGTTCTGCGCCATGTGGGCCTCACGCCCAGTGGCGAACTGGATCTCGACGATCTGCGCGCCCAGCTCAGCGAGCGCACCCGGCTGGTGAGCCTGGTGCAGGTGAGCAACACCCTCGGCTGCCTCAACCCGATCGCGGAGATCGCACCCCTGGCCCACGCCGCCGGTGCCCTGGTGCTGGTGGACGCCTGCCAGAGCCTGGCGCACATGCCCGTGAAGGTGAGCGACCTGGGCTGCGACTTCCTGGTGGGCAGCTCCCACAAGCTCTGTGGCCCCACCGGCATGGGCTTCCTCTGGGCCCGGGAGGCCCTGCTGGAGGCGATGCCGCCGTTTCTTGGGGGCGGCGAGATGATCCAGGACGTGTTCCTGGACCACAGCAGCTGGGCCGAGCTGCCCCACAAGTTCGAGGCCGGCACCCCGGCCATCGGCGAGGCGATCGGCATGGGCGCGGCGCTTGACTATCTCGACGCGATCGGCCTGGACCGCATCCACGCCTGGGAGCAGGTGCTCACCCGCCGCCTGTTCGAGCGCCTTCAGGCCATCGAGGGGGTGAGGACCCTCGGCCCCTCGCCTGACCAGCAGCCCCACCGGGGTGCCCTGGCGGCCTTCACGGTGGATGGGCTGCACGCCAACGACATCGCCGCCCTGCTCGATTCGGCCGGCATCTGCATCCGCAGCGGCCACCACTGCACCCAGCCCCTGCACCGCCTCTACGGCATCCCTGGCTCGGCCCGGGCCAGCCTCAGCTTCACCACCACGCCCGAAGAGATCGACCGCTTCGCCGAGGAGCTGGAGGGCACGATCGGATTCCTGCGCGAGCACAGCTGAGCGGGTCGCGAAGCTGGATCTGCATCCCTGGTGCCTGCTGTGCTCGAGCTGATCACGCTGCTGCTGATCGATCTCTCCCAGCAGCGTCTTCGCGCCTATGCCGGCGGCTCCCAGCCCATCTACAGCGCGCCGGTGTCCACGGGTGTGGCCGCATCGCCCACACCCACCGGTGAGTTCCACATCGCCAGCAAGTACGCCAGCACCCCGCTGACCGGCAGCGACTACCGCACCCCGCCCGTGGCGGACGTGATGTGCCTGGGGGGGGGTGGGCTGGCGGCAGATAGCTATTGCCTGCATCCAGCTCCCTGGCAGGAGGATGCCGGCCAGTGCTTCGGGGTGCCCCGCAGCCGGGGGTGCATCCGCCTCAGCCGGGCCACCGCCCGCTGGCTGTTCGAGCGCACGGCCGTGGGTACGCCCGTGCGCATCGTGCCCTGATGCGGCTCACGAGGAGGGGAATTCATCCCAGAGGCTGGCGCGGCTGTAGGGCCCACCGGGCAGCTTCCAGAAGCTGCCGTCCACGAAGCGATGGTTGCGGTCGAGACGGCCGATCTCCTCCATCTCGCTTGGACTGAGCTGCAGTTGGCTGGCCTGGAGATTGGCCGCCAGCCGCTGGCAGGTGATCCCAGGGGGGCATAGGCGGTGACGGCGATGTCCTGGTTGCGGCAGAAGCCCAGCAGCTCGTTCTGCTGCAGCCAGGGGTGGCGTTCCACCTGGTTCACCGCCGGCCAGTGGCGGCAGTGGGGCAGAAGGGCGGCGAGTTTGGCCGCGCTGCAGTTGGACAGCCCGATCCGCCGCACCAGACCCGCATCCACCAGCTCCTCCATCGCCGCCCAGGTGACGTGCAGCGGCAGCAGCTCCAGGGGGATCTGGTCGGCGGCGGCGCTGGGCATCCGCACTCCGTGGCGGTGCGCCACCGGCCAGTGGATCAGGTAGAGGTCGAGGTACTGCAGCCGCAGATCGGCCAGGGTGCGCTCCAGGGCGGGACGCACCTGGTCCGGGGCGTGGCAGTCGTTCCAGAGCTTGGAGGTGATCCAGCGCTGCTCACGCCGCAGCTCCCCCTGCTCCAGAACGCTCTGCAGCGCTGCACCGAATCTCGGCCTCATTGCCGTGGATGGCGGCGCAGTCGATGTGGCGGTAGCCCAGCTGCAGCGCCGAGTGCCCCGCTGTCCCCACCTCGCCGGAGGCGGCCTTCCAGCTACCCAGCCCGAGGGCGGGCAGCGCGGCGGGTGCTGGAGCCATCGGCGACGAGATACGGGCGATAACCCCAGCCTGGCGCCCAAGGGCTCAGGGAGCGTTCTGGTTCTGATTTGATCGGGTGTGGTTTGCGCGTCGGATGGCCTCCCCGAATCCACAGTCGCCGTTGCTGTTGCTGGCGGTGCTGGGCGGCCGCGCATCCGGCTGCCACATCGAGCAGCACGATGTGCGCTTCGTGGCGGCGGCCTCGATCGAGGCGGCGATCCCGGCGCTGCGGCGGCAGTGGTTCGGCCGGTGCGAGGGCCTGCACCTGGATGCCTGGATGGAGGTGCGGGCGGTGGATGGCTGGGCGGTGCGCCTGCGGCGCGAGCCTGGTGCGCCCCGGAGCGAGCGGTTGTGGTTCGTGAACCTGGGCGCCTACCGCCCCGACTGCCTGGCGGAGCTGCACCACTTCGGCCTGGTGGTGGCCCGCACAGCCGCGGCGGCCAAGGCGGCGGCCAAGCGCCGCTGGCTGCGGGGGGCGTTGCAGCAGCACAAGGACGACCTGGTGGCCGTGGACGACTGCCTGGCGCTGGAGCAGCTGGAGCTGCTGGGCGGCGAGCGCTGGCACGTGCACCTGGAGCCCCACCCGGAGGGTCTGAGCCAGGCCCAGGTGCCGGACTGGTTCGGGTACCGGCCGATCTGAGGGCCCGGCGTGTGTTTGCCGCCGCTCACACCCTGGTGAGCAGGGCGGCGATCGAGATGAAGTGGAAGGGATAGCGGCTGGGCTCGCGGTTGAGGCGTTCTTCCACCCGCCGATAGAGCTGCTCAACCACGGGAGCCGCCGCGAGGCCGGCCTGTTCCAGCTGCCGGGCCACGATCGGCTCGGTGAAGGCCCGCAGGAAGTTGGTGTAGCTGGCCGCCCAGCCGGCGCGATCCCCATCCCGCTCGAACTGCTGCTGGAAGGGAACGGGCACCTCCCGGGTGCCCGATCGCTCCAGGCGCCAGCTCTCCGCCAGCGGCGTTCCGGCCTGCACGGGGGCGATCAACTCCTGCTCACTGCGGAAATAGAGCGGAAACACCAGCTGGGCATAGAACGCCCTGGCGATGGCCCCCGCGTCCACCAGATCCAGCAGCGCATCGCTGAGCACGTCGTAGAGGCCATGGCTGGTGGAGTGCTGCGCGTTCCTTCCGAACACCTGCACCAGCAGTGCGCCCCCGGGCGCCAGCTCGGCGGCGCGCGCGGCGTAGAAGGCCCGCAGGTTTCTGGCCGCCTCGGCCTGGTAGGCGGCGGTGGCGGCCTCCGGCACTCCCACCCCGCTGCGGGGCGAGCAGGGCCCCGGCGGCATGGCCAGCACGTAGTGAGACACCGGCGTGGGGGGCTGCCGCTCGAGGAAGCCGATGGCGTTGAAGGTGGTGGCCACCTGCAGGCTGCCGCCGGGCCGGAGCCGGGCGAAGGCGCTGCCGGCCACCACGGTGGCGTACACCTCGCCAGCCCCGTCGAAGCGCCAGGAGCCCTGGGGGAAGAGGTTGAGAAAGAGCTGGTTGAAGTTGTTGCTGGGCAGGTCGTCGAAGCCCACCTCGATCGGCAGATCGCTGCGGCGGCGCACCGCCTGGATCAGCCGCCCGGCCGCCCGGGTGGCGTTGGCGCCCTCGGAGGAGCCGATGTCGAGCAGGCGGAAGCAGGCGTTGTCGCCCTGCGGCAGCGGAATGCGGCCGATCGCCTCCTCCAGCCAGGGCAGGAAGGCCGCCAGGGCTTCCCACTGCGGGCTGGAGTGGGTGTCGTAGAACCCCTCTCCCCTCATTCCGGTGGTGGTGGGCATGGCAGCTCAGGCGGCGTGGATCCAGAGCTCGGCCTGCTCGTGGTGGGCGGCGTCGAAGAAGCGGGATTCGGCCTGGGTGAAGCGGCCCATGAAACGCTGGGCCAGGTGCTGCCACGCCTGGTTGCCCACCACCGCCACCCGGCTCAAGGAGCGGCGGTGCTCCCGCACCAGGGAGAGGTGATCGCCGAGGGCCGCCAGGCCCGACCAGCCGTCGAAGTCGCGCAGGTCCACCAGCAGCTTCAGGGGGGTGTGGCGGCTGAACAGGCCGGCGATCTCGGCCTCGCGGGCCGCGTAGGCGCTGGGTTCGAGCCGCCCGATCAGGCGCGCGCGCACCACATCGTCCTCGGCCTCCAGGTGCAGGCTGCCGAGGGATTCGCCGAGCCAGCGGCGGGCCTCCTCCTCCTGGCCGGCGGCGAACAGCTGCACCGGGCAGGGCATCAGCACGCTGATGGCGCGGATGGCGGTGCGCAGCCAGGTCACATCGCTCACCACGGCGATGCGCTCGAAGCCCTGCCAGTGGCGCAGGCCGAGCAGGGTGTCGTCCCAGGCGGCGGCGAGGTCGTAGCCCTCGAAATCGGGCTCGAAGCAGAGGAGGGCCTTGATGCGGTCGTGTTCGGTGATGGCCTGCTCCATGGCCGGCACGAGCACCTGGTCGTAGTCGTCGCCCCGCACGCGGCCGTGGAGGCGGAAGCCCACGGTGCCGGCCGGCAGACCTTGGATGGTTTCGATCATGGACGTTCCTCCTGCTGCATCTCCAGGCCGGCGCCCCCGGAACGGGCCCGCCCTGCCCTGCCCGCAAACTAGGAAGCATCCGCCTCAGGGGGGTTTCTTTGGCATGAACATCGACGGCAGGGCCTGGCGCACGATCTGGCTGGAGCCGGACGGGGGTTCGGTGGGCGTGATCGACCAGACGCTGCTGCCGCACCGCTTCGCCACGCGCACACTGCGCAGCTGTGAGGAGGCGGCCGAGGCGATCCGCACGATGGTGGTGCGGGGGGCGCCGCTGATCGGTGTGACCGGTGCCTATGGGCTGATGCTGGCACTGCAGGCCGACCCCGGCGACGACGCCCTGGCGGCGGCGTTCGCGCAGCTTGATGCCACCCGCCCCACGGCGATCAACCTGCGCTGGGCCCTGGAGCGGGTGCGTGCGCGGGTGCAGCCGCTCCCGCCGGAGCAGCGGGCTGAGGCCGCGAGGGCGGAGTCGGCGGCGATCGCCGAGGAGGACGTGGCCATGGGCGCAGCGATCGGCGAGCACGGCCTGCTGATCCTGCAGGAGCTTGCCGCCGCCCGGCCGGCGGAGCGCCGGGGCGAGCCGCTGAATGTGCTCACCCACTGCAATGCCGGCTGGATCGCCACGGTGGACTGGGGCACGGCCCTGGCGCCGCTCTACAAGGCCCATCGCGCCGGGCTCGCCATCCATGTGTGGGTGGATGAGACGCGACCGCGCAATCAGGGCGCCAGCCTCACCGCCTGGGAGCTGGGCCGGGAGGGGGTGCCCCACACCGTGATCGCCGACAATGCCGGTGGCCATCTGATGCAGCACGGCCTGGTGGATGCGGTGATCGTGGGCAGCGACCGCACCACCCGCCGCGGCGATGTGTGCAACAAGATCGGCACCTATCTGAAGGCCCTGGCGGCGCGCGACAACGGCGTGCCGTTCTACGTGGCGCTGCCCGGCTCCACGATCGACTGGACGATCGATGACGGGTTGGCGGAGATCCCGATCGAGGCCCGCAGCGCCGCGGAGGTGACGCACATCCAGGGCCTGAGCGCCGATGGGGCGATCACCAGGGTGCGGCTCACACCGGAGGGCAGCACGGCCTTCAACCCGGCCTTCGATGTGACGCCGGCGCGGCTGGTGAGCGGCCTGATCACCGAGCGGGGCGTGGCACCGGCGAGCGAGGCGGGGTTGCGCGGGCTGTATGGGGAGAGGGGGTGAACCGAGCGAAGCCCGCGCATTCGTCTGCCCCAGGATCACTGCGTCCGTTCAGGCCGGACGGCGGCAGAGCCAGAGGCGGCTGAACAGAGACTGTTGCAGCAGCAGGGGGGGCTCCATGCCCGCGGCGGCCAGACCCGCCTCAAGCTGTGCTTGATCGAGGGAAAACACCAGGGTGTTGCGGCTGGCCTTCAGCTGCTCAATCATCGTCTCAGGGAGGCCGCGCTGGCGCAGCCGGGTACAAGCGATTGCGAGCAGGCTCTCGAATGCGGTGCCGTCGGCTGGTTCGCTGTGGGCGCTGAGCATGAGTACCCCGCCGGGTTGAACGCAGGTCGCCAGGGTCTGGAGCAGGTCCAGTTGGCTCTCCGGGGGCGTCAGGTGCACCACGTTGTGGCACACCACCGCATCGAAAGGCCCCCCCGGAGGATCCAGATCCGCCTCAAGGCTTTGGGCGAGCAGCTCACAGCGGGCCGCTGCCCCCGCCGCGGCGATCTCGCGGGTGCAGGCCTCCCGCATCTGCGTGCTGGGCTCCAGCAGGGTGAAACGGGTCTGTGGCAGAGCGGTGAGCAGGGGAACCAACTCCTCACCCAGACCAGGACCCACCACCAGGATCGCCGCGGCCTGGGGAACAGCCTGCAGCAGTGCCGCCGCCGAGATCTCGATCAACGAGTCGTAACCCGGCACCGAGTTTCGGATACTCCGGCGGTAGTTGCGCCCGTACTCACCGTCGAAATCGAGCCCAGAGCAGTCGGAGGGTGTGGGGTCCTGTTCCTTCATAGTGAATAGGAAGCGGTGCTCGATCGTCGATCCCATGGGGAGTGTGCCGCCAGCCTTCGGCTGGCTGGGCGGCTTGAAGATGCGATGTGAGCCGCAGGCGCTAGTCATTAAATGACTCTTGCGTCGCTTCGTTGACGTCTGGACTTGCCGGAGCAAGCTTCAGGTCTAGCCAAGCGGATCGTG
>JBFLKL010000321.1:0-4309 GCA_040883175.1 Synechococcaceae cyanobacterium
GGCGGGTTCTCCCCTGCTAGGGGTCGTGCATGACCGAGCTGCAACAGGCCCTGCTGATCTTCGCGATCGGCGCCGTGGTCACCCTCGCCACCGTGGTGATGATCGCCAGGGGTCACGCCCGCTGGCAGGGCCGTGATCCCTACGACGACCCCCTCCAGGCCCCGCGCCATGACTGACGCCCCGCTGCTCGACGCCGGCGTCGCCTGGTTCCTGCTGGTGGCCTTCTCGGTGCTCTGGATCGCCCTGGGGGTGTGGTGGGGCAAGCGCGGCAAGGGCGATGCCGACGACTACCTGCTGGCGGGCCGCAACATCGGCCTGGCCCTGAGCACCGCCACCCTGATGGCCAGCTGGGTCACCGGCAACACCACCCTGGCGGCCCCGGAGGTGGGCTACACCCTGGGCCTCTGGGGCATGCTCGGCTATGCCCTGGCGGGCCTGGGGCTGTTCCTGTTCGCGCCCCTGGCGATCCGGATCAAACGCCTCATGCCCACGGCCCGCACCAGCGGCGACTTCGTGCGTCTGCGCTACGGCCGCCTGTGCTGGGCGGTGTTCCTGCTGATCACCATGGCCTACACCCTCGGCTTCCTGATCACCCAGGGCATGGGGGCCGGCCTGCTGCTGCAGGCCCTCTCCGGCTTCGACTACCGGCTGGGGATGGTGTGCGTGATCGGTGTGTCCACGACCTACACCCTGTTCGGCGGCCTGCGCGCAGTGGTGGGCACCGACTTCATCCAGTGCCTGCTGATCATGGCGCTGCTGGTGCTGGTGGCGGTGCTGGGCTACGGCCGCATGAGCGTGGAGCAGGTCTACGTCGCCCTGGCGGCCGACCACCCGTCGCGACTGAACATGCTGCTGCCCGCAGGTCTGCTGTTCGCCTGGAACACCGGCCTGTTCAGCATGGGCGAGGTGTTCCACAACAACATCTGGTGGAGCCGGGTGTTCGCCAGCCGGCCGTCGGTGGTGTTCCGCTCCTTCGTGCTCGGCGGCCTGGCCTGGACCGCCGTGCCGATCGTCACCGGCGCCATCGCCCTGATGGCCCTGGCCCAGAACCTGGAGGTGCCCCAGGTGAACATGGTGTTCCCGCTGATCACCGCCCAGCTGCTGGGCAGCGGCGGCGCGATCGTGGTGTTCATCATCATCTTCGCCTCGCTCACCTCCACCCTCGACTCCCTGCTGGCCGCCAGCGCGGACCTGATCGCCGAGGACGTGGTGGCCCACTGGCTGAGGCCCGGCATCAGCGACCGGCAGATCCGCCAGGCGGCGCGGCTGGTGGTGGTGGGCCTGGGGCTGCTCACCATGCTGCTCTCCTGGCGGTACGTCACCTCGATGTATCAGCTGCTGCTGTTCACCGGTGCCCTGGTGGCCTCCACCATCTGGCCGATCGCCATGGGGCTCTACTGGCCCCAGGCCAACCGCCAGGCGGCCACCGCCGCCATGGTGCTGGGCTCGATCACCGGACTGCTGGCTTACGTGCTGGTGGCCCCCTACTGCGCCGCCCTGGTTTCGGCGGCGGTTTCGGCGGTGGTGATGGGGATCGGCAGCCACTGGAGCCCGGAGCGGTTCGAGTGGCGCCTGCTCACCGACCGCTGACCCCCCGCACAAGTTCGCCATGCCCCTGCTCGTCGCCGCACCCGTCACCCAGTGGCTGCTGCCCGCCGCCCTGTTCCGGCTGCTGGTGGTGGCCAGCATCATCGGCCTGGCGATGGCCACCCTGGTGATCGTCCTGATCTGGCTGAAGGAGTGGCGACAGGGCAAGGTGTGGTGACACCTCTGCCAGCCGTTTTGTGTAAACGGCTACCAAATATTGCCGTCGACGTTGGCTTCTAGGTGAACAAAAACATGTACTTTCCGGCAGCTGAGGTGCTCGCACCTACAGATGGTTGTGGCGTCGGCGTCGACGCCGTGAGCAGCCCCAGAGGCCACCGCCTGCCCATGCCATCCAGTCCGCAGACCTGCCAGCCCACCATCCGCTTCACCCGCCTGGGACCGGATGTCTACGGCAATGCGCACCCCCAGGCCCTGCTGCGTGCCATCCGGGAGGACAGCGACGCCCTGCGGGAGCTCACCGAGCAGCACGTGCTCTCCACCAGCCAGTACAGCGCCGTGACGCTGCTGCAGCTGTTCCGCCTGGCGGCCAAGTTCGAGAGCAACCCCGAGCGCTACACGCGCCACAACAGCCCCCTGCGGGGCAAGATCCTGATCAACGCCTTCTACGAGCCCAGCACCCGCACCCGCCTCTCGTTCGACAGCGCCTGGCACCGGCTGGGGGGCGACACGATCACGATCACCGACCGCAGCACCACCGGCATCGCCAAAGGGGAGACACTGCGGGACGTGGCCGAGATGTTCAACAACTACGGCGACTGCGTGGTGCTGCGCGACACCCACGCCGAGGCCATCGTCGAGATGACCCAGTCGTTGCGGATCCCGATCATCAATGCCGGCAACGGGATCGACGAGCATCCCACCCAGGCGATGGCCGATCTCTACACGATCTTCAAGTGGCGGCCCCAGCTGGTGGAGCGGGAGCTGCCCGCCCACCAGCGCATCCGCATCGGCGTGGTGGGCATCCCCAGCCGCATGCGCACGGTGCGCTCGCTGCTGCGCATCCTGGCCAAGTTCCCCACCATGGTGGAGGAGCTGGTGCTGTTCCACGATCCCGGCTGCGATCCGCTCGAGGGCTTCTTCGATGCGGGCCAGCGGGAGGAGCTCGAGGGGGCCGGACTGAAGGTGAGCACCAGCGACGACCTGCACGCCGCCGTGCCGGATCTGGATGTGATCTACATCAACGCCATCGCCTGGGTGGGCGACAGCTACGAGGTGCACGGCCGCAGCTTCCGGCTCACCGCCGACCTTCCCTACCGGGACGACGCCATCGTGCTGCACCCCCTGGCCCGGGGCCCCGAACTGGGCACCTGCCTCGATGAGACGGCCCACAACTGGTACTTCTCCCAGGCCCGGGGAGCGGTGTTCATCCGCATGGCCCTGCTCACCTGCATGGTGGAGCGCATCGACCAGGTGATGGACATCATCTGAACGGCCGAGCGAGCGGCCGTCCCGACCCCCAGCAGACCCGACACGAACCCAGGCCTATGTGCGGCATCGGCGGAATCTTCCAGCGCCACAGCGATCAGCCCATCGACGAGCAGCTGCTGGTGAACATGGCGGCGATCCAGGTGCATCGCGGCCCCGACGGGTTCGGGGTGCGCAGCCTGAGCGGCCAGGGCGTGGGCTTCTGCCATGCCCGCCTGTCGATCATCGACCTGGATGCCAACCGGGCCCGCCAGCCGTTCGTGTCCGAGGACGGCGAGCTGCTGATGGCCCACAACGGCGAGTTCTACGACTTCCAGCGCATCCGCGCCGACCTCAGTGCCCGCGGCGTGCGCTTCAGCAGCAAGAGCGATTCGGAGATCCTGCTGCGGCTGTATCAGGAGCGGGGCCTGGAGGCCACACTGCCGCTGCTGCGCGGCGAATTCGCCTTCGCCCTGTTCGATCGCCGCATCGACACGCTGCTGCTGGTGCGCGACCGCTTCGGTGTCAAACCCCAGTACTGGACGCTCACCGATGAGGGCCTGGTTTTCGGCTCTGAGCTCAAGGTGCTGTTCGCCCACCCTGGCGTGCGACGGCGTTTCAGCTCCGAGGGCCTGTTCCACCAGCTGATGCAGACGGTGGTGCCCGGAAGCACGGCCTTCGAGGGGGTGCACCAGCTGCGGCCGGGACACGTGCTCACGGTGCGCCGCCGGGACGGTGACTTCGAGATCGGCGACCGGCCCTACTGGGACGTGAACTTCCCCCGCCAGGGGGAGCGCGATGGGGCCCTGAGCGAAACCGACCACATCGAGGCCGTGCGCGCCGCCCTGCTGGAAGCGGTGGAGGTGCGGATGGTGGCCGACGTGCCGGTGGGCTGCTACCTCTCCGGCGGCATCGACTCCTGCTCGATCCTGGGGCTGGCGGCGGCGGTGAGCCAGAACCCCGTGCGCGCCTTCACGATCGGCTTCGACGACGCCCGCTACGACGAGACCCCGATCGCCACCGAGATGGCCGAGGCCACCGGCGCCGAGCAGCTGGTGATGCGGCTCTCCGGCAACGAGCTCTACGGCCACCTGGAGGACACCATCTGGCACACCGAGCGCAGCATCTACAACACCCTGGCGGTGGCCAAGTTCCTGATGAGCCGGGAGGTGAACCGCGCCCACTACAAGGTGGTGATGACGGGCGAGGGCTCCGACGAGCTGTTCGGCGGCTACCCGGCCTTCCGCCGCGACATGTTCCTGCATGGCCTCGACGACCTGCCGGCGGCCGAGCGTCA
>JBFLKL010000322.1:0-7946 GCA_040883175.1 Synechococcaceae cyanobacterium
ACCCCGATTAGGGTTTCGGCCACTTCGATCTGATGACTGCCGACCTCCATCAGCAGTGCGGGTAAGGAGAGCATCAACTGCAAAGGCGTGGCGTGGCGTCAGTATCTAGTTCCGCCGGAACACGCTTTGGTGCATTCCCGTCACCGGCTATCCAAGGACTGCTGATCGATCCGATCAGGGACCGTGATCAGTCTCCGGGCGTTCAGGGGTTGCAGCGGGGACACTGGCCTGGATCCGCCGCTTCCAGCCCATCACGGCGGGGCAGCAGCCTGCGGTGGCCGCAGTGCTGGCACCCCCACACTTCCCGCGCGGTCAGTTCGGTGGGTCCGCCGCACCAGCTGCAGGGGAGCCCGGCCTCGGTGTCCAGCAGGCCCCAGCCGGGTGCCCGGCATTCCGGACAAGGGGTGAGAAGGCGGCGAGCCAAGGCCAGCCCCAGGCGCCGAATCGAGCGCATGCGCGTTGGATTGAGATGGGCGCGCATGTCCGTCTCCAGCCAAACCTCACCCCCGGGCGCGGCGCTGCGGCAGGCCGCCAGCGCTTCCCGAAGCGCCGCGGCACTGATCAACCCCTTGCACAGCGGTTGGCGCGTTCCATCCGCGGGCCTGGCGATCACGGCATGGGACGGGAACCCGACCTGCCGCAGCCATGCCGAGGGGTCCTCCTCCGGTCCCAGCCGTTTGTGGCTGTAGTTGGTGCGCCACTCGAGACGTCTCTCCAGCACGCTCAGGTTCCGCTCCAGATCGATGAACAGCAGCAGCTCCTGGCCCACCGGCAGCAGGGGCACCTCGGGGTGGGGGCCGAAGCTGGCCTCGCTGGCCAGACCAAGCTTCAGGCCGCTGGCCTCCAGGCCAAGCACGGCCTTGCGCCGGCAGGTGGTTGGCGCATCGGCTGGCCGCTCCACTTCACCGCTGAAGGTGCCCAGCCGGTCGGTGTCACAGGCCTGCACCTCGAGGCTGGCGCCCAGCCCGCGACGGAAGGGCAGGGCCAGGGCCCGCTCCTTGCCATGGCGGGTGGTGAGACAGATCCGCTGGCCTGCATAGGGTGATGCTGACGGCCAGGCCATCAGGGATCCATGCCCATCCCGGTGCTGTCGCCGCGGAGGCCCCGCTGGCGCAGCTCGTCTTCGAACGAGCGGGCCAGCCGCGCTTCGGGGGAGTGAAGGCCCACCTGGGCCAGCACCAGCAGGCTGCGCAGACCCAGCCAGCCCAGTGCCAGGAGGATCAGCAGGCTCACGACCAGCAACGCTGTTCTAAGAATCATGGCCGGCTGGTGGGGGGCCTGGGGGGCCGCGTACCACTTCGACCATCACCCGCTTAAGGTTCCGCACCCACCTTTGCCTGTATCCATGACCACAGCTTCGGCCCCGCCGCAGCGCCCGGGGTTCCGGGTGCTGAACCAGATCAGCACCAAGAACATCAAGGGAGATCTGTTCGGCGGCGTCACTGCCGCGATCGTGGCCCTGCCCCTGGCCCTGGCGTTCGGTGTGGCCTCCGGCGCCGGCGCCGCCGCAGGCCTCTGGGGGGCGGTGCTCGTCGGCCTGTTCGCCGCACTCTTCGGAGGCACACCAACCCTCATCTCCGAGCCCACCGGCCCGATGACGGTGGTGATGACGGCGGTGATCGCCCAGCTCACGGCCCGCAACCCTGAGAACGGCCTGGCGATGGCCTTCACCGTGGTGATGCTGGCCGGAGTGATCCAGATCGCCTTCGGGATGCTCAAGCTGGGCCGCTACATCACCCAGATGCCCTACACGGTGATCTCGGGCTTCATGAGCGGGATCGGCTTCATCCTGATCATCCTGCAGCTGGGCCCCTTCCTGGGTCAGGCGATCCCCCGTGGCGGGGTGATGGGAACGCTCAGCGTCCTGCCCCAGCTGTTCCAGGGAGCCCGGCCCACCGAGGTGCTCCTGGGTCTGATCACCCTGGCGATCCTCTGGCTCACCCCCTCAGGGGTGAAGAAGATCGCCCCGCCCCAGCTGATCGCGCTGGTGATCGGCACCTTGCTCTCACTCACCCTGCTCAGTGGCGGGGACAGCGGCGGTGAGGGAATCCGTCGCATCGGCGAGATCGCCTCAGGCTTTCCCAGATTGCAGGTGCCCACATTCGAAGTGGGTGAGCTGCGGCTGATGTTGGTGGATGCGGTCGTGCTGGGCATGCTGGGCTGCATTGATGCCCTGCTCACCTCGGTGATCGCCGACAGCATCACCCGCACCGAGCACAACTCAAACAAGGAACTGATCGGCCAGGGCCTCGGGAACCTGGTGTCGGGTCTGTTCGGTGGCATCGCCGGGGCCGGCGCCACCATGGGCACGGTGGTGAACATTCAGGCCGGAGGACGCAGCGCCCTGTCCGGCATCAGCCGAGCCCTGATCCTGATGGTGCTGATCCTCGCCTTCGGCGGCGTGGCCGCGCGGATCCCCCTGGCGGTGCTGGCAGGGATTGCCCTCAAGGTCGGTGTCGACATCGTCGACTGGGGCTTCCTCAAGCGGGCGCACCGGATCTCCCTGAGCGGCGCGCTGATCATGTATCTGGTGATCGCCCTCACCGTCCTGGTGGACCTGATCGTGGCGGTGGGTGTGGGGGTCTTCATTGCCAACATCCTGACCATCGACAAGATGAGTGCCCTTCAGGCCAGGTCCGTGAAGTCGATCAGCACCGGCGATGGGGATCTGCTGCTGCCGGATGAGGAGAAAGCCCTGCTGGATGAGGGTAAGGGCCAGGTGCTGCTGTTCCAGCTCAATGGCGCCATGATCTTCGGCGTGGCCAAGGCCATCGCACGTGAGCACAATGCCATCGGCGACTGCAAGGCTGTGATCTTCGATCTCTCGGAGGTATCCCACCTGGGGGTCACTGCCGCCCTGGCTGTGGAGAACGCCGTGGAGGAGGCCATCGAAAAGGGCCGGCAGGTGTTTGTGGTGGGGGCCACGGACACCACCAGGCGACGCCTCGAGAAGCTGGGCCTGTTCGCCAAACTTCCGCAGGAGCGCACCACCATCAACCGCAGGGAGGCCCTCGAGCAGGCTGTCAGCGGACTCGCCTGACCCGTGGCGGCCCCCGTTCCTGGAAAGCCGCCCACCGGTCACAGTCTGGCCAGTGCCAGTGCTGAGCCCCGGCGATCGCCGGGGCTTTTTCATTGACGCTCAACCGGCCAGGATCGGTCATTACGCATTGGCTGCGGGCTGCACCCCAGAAACAGATCAGCGCCACTGATTGTTCCGATTCAGGTTGCTTTTGCCCTGCCCAAATCCCGCCAGTCCTCCATGCACAGTCTGTAATCTTTGCCGACTTCACCCATTCCCTTCCCCAATGTCTGCGCCACAGAAGCGCCCCCACGGCGGCTGCGACGCACTCAGCCAGCACATGCATGCCATCTTCCGCATCCCCCTGCTCACCGCTGAGGAAGAAATCAGCCTGGCCCGGCTTGTGCAGGCAGGCCGTCAGGTTCGTGAGGTGGCCGAGGAGATGAAGCTCCGCGCCGGTGGCGTGGCCCCCAGCCTCGGGGCCTGGGCACTGGAAGCCGGCCTGAGCCAAGGCCAGCTGCGGCGTTGCCTGCGGCAGGCCAGCCAGGCCCGCAGCCGCATGGTGATGGCCAACCTGCGCCTTGTAGTGAGCATGGCGCGACGCTCCGCGCACCGCCCTGCCGACCTGGAGGACCTGATCCAGGAGGGAACGATCGGCCTGATCCGTGCGGTGGAACGCTTCGATCCAAGCCGCGGCTACCGCTTCTCCACCTATGCCGTGTGGTGGATCCGCGATGGCATCGGCAGGGCCCTGGCGACAAGGAGTCGCACCATCCGACTGCCGTCGACCATGGTGCAGAAGCTGCAGCGCCTGAGGCAGACCCAGCATGCACTGATGCAGGAGCTGGGCCGTGATCCCAGCCTGGATGAGCTTGCCCTCGCCACGGGCCTGAAACCTCTGGACATCCGCGAGGTCCTCTTCCGGGCTCAGGAGCCACTCAGCCTCGACAGCCATCAGGGGGGTGAGACCGATCTGCGTCTTCTCGACACCCTCGCGTGCCAATCAAGCCGGCCCCAGGAGCAGGTGATGGCCTCCCTGATGCGGCAGGACATCGAAGAGCTGCTGAATGAACTGCCACCTCGCGAGGCCGAACTGCTGCGCCTCCGCTACGGGCTGCAGTCTTCGGAAGAACCCCTCAGCCTGAGTGCAGCAGCCCGACAGATGGGCATCACCCGCGACACGGCACGGGGTCTTGAACGGCGGGCCAATGCTTCGATGCGCCGCCTGTCCACCCGTATTGGGGACTACCTCGAAGCCTGAGGCGGTTCCGCCAACCTGAATCTGGCCATGCAGAAGGCCCTTTGCCTCACTGACAGTCTCATTCTGTCGACCAATCCAATCGTCGCGACCTTCTATCTCGTGTAGGCCAATAGGGCTGAACTGTGGCCACCTGATCGGCTCCATCAGAGACGCAAATCTGGCCATCACCCTTATACCGCCTGTGCGGCCTACATTGTTGATCGGTCAATACCGAGGCATGACCTCCAATCACTCTGGTCGTGACCAGGACCGCCAGTAGCCGAAGACAGCTCACATCGGTCTCCTCCTGCGCCCGCTCGTCCCGTTGTACGGGCCTTGTCTGTGTGATGGCTTTGCAGTTGAAGTCGGACTTCTGGTCACTTCTGTTCTGTCGCATCCACAGTTCCATGCTGTCGCTCCTGAATCGGTGTTTCCGTTGAAAACGCGGTCGTCTCTGCTCTGCGTGAAGTCATCGTCGATGGAGTCCTTGAAACCGCCTGACAGCAAAGGATCGCTGTCTGCCTGTTCCTCGCCACAGCCGCGCTTCTGTTCGTGGTTCGTGTCTGGTTGCCGCCCACTTTTATCGGCGTGGATCCGGCATCTCAGGCATCAGCTGCCGTTGAGATCAGCTGCCGTTGAGATTCTGAGGCCCCTGTTCACCATTTCCGCAGAGCGCCCCAAGTCCATTCCGTCCTCACTACACTCCCGCGTGGCCAAGATCGGCCAGATAACCAAGAGGTAAAAGGTGTCCGATTTCTTCGCTCTCTTTCTCAAGCAACTTCAGTCTCCTACACTTGGCTTCCTGATCGGCGGCATCGTCGTCGCATCCTTTGGCAGCCAGCTGAGGATCCCGGATTCGATTTACAAGTTCATCACCTTCTTCCTGCTGATGAAGATTGGATTGAGTGGTGGTATCGCCATTCGCAATTCCAATCTTGGGGAAATCCTTCTGCCGGCACTGGCGGCGGTCGTGATGGGCATTCTGATCGTCTTGATCAGCCGTTTCACCCTGGCCAACATGCCTGGCGTGAAGGTGGTGGATGCCATCGCCACTGGGGGTCTTTTCGGTGCCGTCAGTGGCTCGACCCTCGCGGCCGTGCTGCCCCAGCTGGAGTCAGCCGGCATCGACTACGAGGCCTGGGCGGCTGCCCTCTATCCCTTCATGGATATCCCGGCGCTCGTCACGGCGATTGTGGTGGCGAGCGTCTACTCAAGCCAGAAGGCTGATGAGTCCTCTGAGGAGGTGGAGATCTGGCCCATCGTCAAGGAGAGCCTGCAGAGCTCGGCCGTCACGGCCCTGCTGCTGGGCATCGCCCTCGGCATCGCCACCAGGCCCGAATCGGTCTACGAGAGCTTCTTCAATCCTCTCTTCCGCGGTTTCCTCTCGATCCTGATGATCATCATGGGCATGGAAGCCGCCCAGCGGATGAATGAGCTGCGCAAGGTGGCTCAGTGGTTCGCCCTCTATGCTGCAATCGCTCCGCTGCTGCATGGTCTGCTGGCGTTTGGGATCGGCCTGATCATTCACCAGGTCACCGGCTTCAGCATTGGTGGTGCGGTCGTTCTGGCGGTGATCGCGGCTTCCAGTTCCGATATCTCAGGCCCTCCAACTCTCCGAGCTGGGATTCCCACAGCCAATCCTTCTGCTTACATCGGTGCTTCCACTGCCATCGGTACCCCAGTGGCGATCGCCATCGGCATCCCTCTGTTCATGGGGCTTGCTGAGAGTCTGCTGGGGATGTGAGGTTCTTCGCCATGATTCAACGGCGTCGCCAGCGGACGCCCACTTCAGCACTGAACGACCACAGACCATTGACCACCCTTTCACCAACCATCGCTAGGTACCAGCCATGAGCCAGCCTGTCTGGAAACTTGTGATCATCACGGAAGAGATTCTGCTCAAGAAAATCGCCAAGATCATCAAGGACGCAGGTGCGTCCGGTTACACCGTTATCGCAGCCGCCGGAGAGGGCAGCCGCAATGTGCGTTCCACGGGCGAGCCGAGTGTTTCGCATACGTTTTCCAACATCAAATTTGAGGTCTTGACGTCCAGTCGTGAATTGGCGGATAGGATTCAGGAGAAGGTCGTGGCAAAATATTTTGAAAACTATTCTTGTATTACCTACATTTCTACTGTCGAGGCGCTTCGCGCCCACAAGTTCTAGCCTGCTCTGAGGTTTCCTGATCAGTTTCCGGCTGTGTACCATCGCACGGCCGGAATGCTGTTGGCAGGATCCCGTTCCGTTCAGGCTGTACGTGTAGCCCTCGCGCTTTCACGTTCCCTGCAGATCTGTCTGCCTTGTCCCGCCATGCTCATGGATCGCCTCGAGCATTGGATTTCCAGCAGCCGACTCTGATCCGGCGAGGCATCGCGTTGCAGCTCAGCCCGGCAGGATCACCCGATCGATCACGTGCACGATGCCGTTGTCGCAGGCAATGTCGGCACTCACCACCGTGGCGTTCTTCACCTCGAAGGGATCGGCCCGCCGGATCGCCACCGGGGCGCCCTCCAGGCTCTCCCATTCCGCCCGGGTCACCAGCTCGTCGCGGCTGTGGGCGCCGCTGAGCACGTGGAACTTGAGGATGCGCGCCAGCTGGGGTGGATTGTCCACCAGGGTCTGCACGCAGCCCGGCGGCAGGGCGGCGAAGGCGTCGTCCACCGGCGCGAACACCGTGAACGGCCCCGGGCTCTCCAGGGCTCCGGTGAGCCCCGCCACCTCCACGGCGGTGAGCAGGGTGGCGAAGCAGCCTGCCCCTTTGGCGGTTTCGATGATGGTGGCCATGACGGTCCTGTCGGAATCGGGGTGAATGGCGAATTCAGCGGTAGTCCTGGGTCTGGATCTGGGGCAGCCGGGCCTCCGGCCGCAGGAAGCGGTCCATCTGGGCCTCGAAGAAGCGCCGGTTGGCCATCAGGTGCTCGGGGTCGGTGTCATCGAGCGGGTAGAGCAGGGCGCAGCGCAGGGCCTGGATCACGGCCGAGGTGACGTTGTACATCGAGCGCTGGAAGGTGATGCCCAGCTGGATCAGCTGATCGGCCTCGCCGCGCTTGTGCTGCTTGTAGAGATCCTGCAGATAGGGGGGCAGGAAGTGCAGCATGTCCTGCATCAGCAGGGTCGGCGGAATGCCCGCAGAACCCACCGGAAAGACATCGGCATAGAGAATGCCGTAGTGGAAGTCGGCCTGATCGTCCGGCACCTGACAGGCCTGGGCGTTGTAGCTCTTGGTGCCGCGGAAGGGCGCCGTGCGGTAGAACACCGCTTCCACGTAGGGCAGGGCAGCTTCGTAGAGCCAGGTGAATCCCTCACTCCTGGGGATGATCTCGAAACACTCTCCCCTGATGTAGACATGATGATAGATCGGCCGCCCCGCGACGGCGAAGATGCCGTTCACCAGGAAGTTCATGGCGTCGGGAACACCTTTGAAGCCCCCCTCGTCGTAGATGTCGCTCATCTCGAAGAACACCGGCGCCATCACCTCCCAGAACAGGCCCAGGTTGGCGTAGTAGCTCATCTGTTTCACCTGCTCCATGAACATCTCCGGGAACAGGCGATAGAGGCCAAGCATCAGCGGGTTGCCGCGGAAAAAGGCGCGGATCGCCCGGTCGGCGTTGGCCCGGTAGCTTTCGCTGGCGAGGTAATCGTTGAAGCGACCGCCCATGTCCTGATGCCAGAGCATGGCCCGCATGCA
>JBFLKL010000064.1:0-3127 GCA_040883175.1 Synechococcaceae cyanobacterium
GCTCAAACTTCTGGCCGATCGGCAGCGCACTGCCGTGATCGATGCTGTGCTGCAGCGCTTTCTCGAGCTCTATCGCCAGCTGCGGGACATCACCCTGGCACGCGTCACCTCTGCCACTCCCCTGAGCGAGGAGCAGCAGAAGCAGCTCAATGCCCGGGTGCGCTCGATCGCCGGCAGCAAGTCGGTGGAGTTCGACCTCAGTGTCGACCCCTCCCTGATCGGTGGCTTCATCGTCAGCATGGGCTCCGAGGTCATCGACGCCAGCCTGTCCGGCCAGGTCAGGCGCCTGGGTCTGGCTCTGGCGAGAGTCAGCTAGCCCCGCGGGGACGCCCCCTCCCGCGTCACCGGCTCCTACCCCTCCCGATTCACCCCTTCTTCCCGCCGCTCCCCTTCACGCCATGGTTTCCATCCGACCCGACGAGATCAGCGCCATCCTCAAGCAGCAGATCGAGGACTACGACAAGTCGGTCTCCGTCAGCAACGTGGGCACCGTGCTGCAGATCGGTGACGGCATCGCCCGCGTCTACGGGCTGCAACAGGTGATGGCCGGCGAACTGGTGGAGTTCGAGGACGGCACCGAAGGCATCGCTCTCAACCTCGAGGACGACAACGTCGGTGTGGTGTTGATGGGCGAGGGCCGCGGCATCCAGGAAGGCAGCACCGTCAAGGCCACCGGCAAGATCGCCTCGGTGCCGGTGGGCGATGCCATGCTGGGCCGGGTGGTCAACTCCCTGGGCCAGCCCATTGACGGCAAGGGTGAGATCGCCACCACCGAAACGCGTCTGATCGAGTCCATGGCGCCGGGCATCATCCAGCGCAAGTCGGTGCATGAGCCGATGCAGACCGGCATCACGGCCATCGACGCCATGATCCCGATCGGCCGCGGCCAGCGCGAGCTGATCATCGGCGACCGCCAGACCGGGAAGACCGCGATCGCCATTGACACGATCATCAACCAGAAGGGCGAGGACGTGGTCTGCGTCTACGTCGCCGTGGGCCAGAAGGCGGCCTCCGTGGCCAACGTGGTGGACGTGCTGCGCGAGAAGGGTGCTCTCGATTACACCATCGTGGTCGCGGCCAGCGCTTCCGAGGCCGCTGCCCTCCAATACCTGGCCCCCTACACCGGAGCGGCCCTGGCCGAATCGTTCATGTACAAGGGCAAGGCCACCCTGGTGATCTACGACGATCTCACCAAGCAGGCCCAGGCCTACCGGCAGATGTCGCTGCTGCTGCGCCGTCCCCCCGGTCGTGAGGCCTACCCCGGCGATGTCTTCTATTGCCACAGCCGCCTGCTGGAGCGGGCCGCCAAGCTCAGTGATGCCATGGGCAAGGGCTCGATGACCGCCCTGCCGATCATCGAAACTCAAGCCGGCGACGTGTCGGCCTACATCCCCACCAACGTGATCTCGATCACCGATGGGCAGGTGTTCCTCAGCTCCGACCTCTTCAACTCAGGACTCCGGCCCGCCATCAATGTCGGCATTTCGGTGAGCCGTGTGGGCGGTGCTGCCCAGACCAAGGCCATCAAGAAGATCGCCGGCACCCTCAAGCTGGAACTGGCCCAGTTCGACGAGCTGGCCGCCTTCTCCCAGTTCGCCTCCGACCTGGACGCCTCCACTCAGGCCCAGCTTGCCCGGGGCAAGCGCCTGCGTGAGATCCTCAAGCAGCCCCAGTTCAGCCCGCTCAACCTGGCTGAGCAGGTCGCCGTTGTGTATGCCGGCGTGAAGGGCCTGATTGACGAGGTGCCTGTGGAGTCGGTCACCCAGTTCTGCCGCGAGCTGCGTGATTACCTCAAGACCAACAAGCCCGACTACATCGCCAAGGTGATGTCTGACAAGGTGCTCAGCGATGAAGCTGAGGCCATGCTCAAGGACGCCATCAGCGAAGTGAAGTCGACCATGCTCGCCACCGCCTGAGGAACTGAGCCGATGGCGAACCTCAAGGAAATCCGCGACCGCATCAGTTCGGTCAAGAACACACGCAAGATCACCGAGGCCATGCGCCTCGTGGCAGCAGCCAAGGTGCGCCGCGCCCAGGAACAGGTGTTGCGCAGCCGCCCTTTTGCCGATCGTCTGGCACGGGTGCTCGAGAATCTGCAGTCACGCATCGGCTTTGCCGATGTTGATGTTCCCCTGCTCACTGACCGTCCGCTCGAGTGCATCACCCTGCTGGTGGTGACCGGGGACCGTGGCCTCTGTGGCGGCTACAACGCCAATATCATCAAGCGCACGGAACAGCGCCACGCCGAACTCAGTGGCCAGGGTTTCAAGGTGGATCTGGTGTTGATCGGTCGCAAGGCCATCACCTACTTCCAGAACCGCTCCGACACCTATTCGGTGCGGGCCACCTTCACCGGCCTCGAACAGGTCCCCAATGCAGAGGAGGCTGGTGCGATCGCCAACGAAGTGCTGGCTGAGTTCCTCTCAGGATCCTGTGACCGGGTGGAGATGATCTTCACCAAGTTCATCAACCTGGTGAGTTCCCAGCCGGTGATCCAGACGCTGCTGCCCCTTGACCCCCAAGGCATTGCAGCTCCGGAGGATGAGATCTTCCGTCTCACCACCCGCGAAGGGCGTCTTGTCGTTGAGCCGGGTACCGAGCCCAACCCCGAGCCCAGTCTGCCCTCCGACATCGTCTTCGAGCAGAGCCCTGAACAGCTCCTGGATGCGTTGCTTCCGCTCTATGTGCAGAATCAGCTTCTGCGCTCACTTCAGGAAGCGGCAGCATCGGAACTGGCCAGCCGCATGACGGCGATGAACAATGCCAGTGACAACGCCAAGGCGTTGGCCAAGACCCTCACACTTGACTACAACAAGGCCCGGCAGGCTGCCATCACCCAGGAGATCCTGGAGGTGGTGGGCGGCGCCTCGGCGATGGGCTGAGCTCCCGGCTCGGCACCCTCTCCAGGCGAACTCAATCCACGCGAACTCAACCCACGCGACCTGAATCCACAGGGGCGGGTGTTCAGGGGGAAGGTCAGTAGGGGCTGGTCAGGGGTGTCGCGCTGGGATGCTGGAGACCAGTGCCGCCCCGGAACCCTGCCGATGCACCTGCCCCCGCCAGGCCCTGGACCGCTTCAGATCCAGCCGCTGTTTCCTGTCGCGCTGGGGCAGGTGCAGCTGCAGCC
>JBFLKL010000065.1:0-12695 GCA_040883175.1 Synechococcaceae cyanobacterium
ATTCCGGCATCTTCGATGGATCTGTTCCCTACCGCACATCAGATCACGACCCAATCGTGGTCGGCCTGAATCTCTCCAGCACCCTCCCTCGGGATGTGATCAGGGCCAATCCAGCTCGGCGAGGAAAGCAGGTTCTGGCGGGTACGTCCAAAGACGAGATCATTGATGGTGGAAACGGCCCTGCAAGGCTGACAGGTGGCGGCGGCAGTGACGTCTTTCTGCTCAACCCCGGTCCTGGAGTGGTACGAATCACGGATTTTCAGGACGGCACCGATTTCCTCGGCCTCGCCAAGGGGCTTGCCTTCGAAGCGCTCCGTTTCACCGGCAATGCGAACTCCGGCGCCAGGATCCGCGCCGGCTCCGACCTGCTGGCTGTGCTCGAGGGTGTGTCGCCCGACGCTCTGACTGCGGCGGACTTCGTGGCCGTGGCCGACGTGCTCGCCTGAGGGAGACCATGGGGGGGCACCGCTCCCCCTTCCCTTGCGTGTACGGGCCATCGCCTGGCTGGACGGGCCGGACGGCGGGCGCTGGGCCAGACCCGAGGCGCTCGGTGTGCCGCTCGACGACCGCGGCCTGCGCCTGGCCGACGGGATCTTCGAGACGGTGCTGGTGGAGGCAGGCAGACCACGGTTGCTGGCGGAGCACCTGCAGCGCTGGCGCAGCTCAGCCGACCTGCTGGGGATGGAAGCGCCGCCGGGGGATGTGCAACTGAACGGTCTGATCGCCATGGCGATCGAACGCGTCGGTCTCGAGGCGCGCAGCTGCCAGGGTCAACACTGCGGCGCCCTGCGGCTGAACTGGAGTCGCGGTTCCATGGCGCCCGGCTGCCACGGCATCGACCTGCCGCCGCCGGGCATTCCGCAGCCGCCCCATCATTTCTGGCTGGAGCTGCGGCCTGCGGTGCCGAGCTTTGCGCCCGTGCGGGTGATCGTGAGCCGCACGGAGCGTCGCCTTGCCGGCAGCCTGCTGAGCCGCTGCAAGACCTTCGCCTACGGCGCCGCGATCCAGGCCCGGCGAGAGGCCCGCGCCGCCGGCGCCGACGACGCGCTGCTGGAGAGCACCGCCGGTGGCCTCTGCTGCGGAACCACCGCCAACCTGCTGGTGCGCCAAGGGGCTGGATGGCTGACGCCGCCGCTGGCCAGCGGCTGCCTGCCGGGGGTGATGCGTGGCCGGGCCCTGGAGCTGAGGCTGGCGCAGGAATCACCGATCAGCCGGGACGATCTGGCGGCCAGCAGCGGGGCGGTGCTGCTCAACAGCCTCGGCTGCCGCCCCATCAGCCACCTGGCGGGGCAACCGCTGCGCTGGGTGAACGACCTGGAGCCGTCGGGCGGGGGGCTGGCGGAGCGGTTGTGGCGGCGGCTGCTGGGGGCCTGAAGTCCAGCGCCGGAGGTGCGGGTGATGGGGAGGTCCCCCACGGATCGCGGGAACATCTCCACAGGCATGCGTCCACCCGCTGGACACGGCTGTGGCCCCACGACAGGCCGAGGCGCAGGAGCGGCGCGTAGGTTGTCCGCAGAACCAAGGCAGCGCGACAGGCATGGGGACTCCGGTAGATGGGTCGCGGTCGAACGCTCCATGGCTTCGCTTCGCCTTCGCCGCAGTGGCAGTTCTGGCCGGCTGCGCAGCCCAGACCGAGAAGCCGGCCCATCTGGCCAAACCGGGTGATCTGCTGGTGCGAACCAGCAGCGGCCAGGAGGTCAGATTGGTGAAGCCATTCAGGGCCGGTGTACCCAATGGGCTCTACGGAGGGGTGATTGATGTGATCACCACAAGCAGAGATGGACGAGAGCGCACCGAACGGATCGATGCCAACGCGGTCTGCAGCGTGGAGGGGGTTCCAGGCTGGCCGGATTACGACAATGTATACGGATCAATACATAACAGTGAGCAAACAGTTGCCGAAGACCAGGAGCGTTGGCAGGTGTTGTTGCACTTCGATGGGAGGGCTGAAGTGAGAACTGACGATGGGCTTGAAAGCTCCCCATTGGAGTGGGCCCCCCGCCTCAGAGACAACCTCTGCCGAAAAGGTGACTTTGACGATCGGCCCACGGTCGGCACGTGAAGAATCCACACAGCCACCCCCCTCGGCCACCAAGGGCCTGAAGCGAGGCAGCCGCTCAGGTGTGACTGCCGATACTGTTTTCAAAGGAGCCCTCGCGTTGGATGGTGGAGGAGTCGAATACTGGCCCATGCCAAAGACACTGTTCAAAGTTGATCTCACCAAACCGATGGATCAACAGGAAATGCCGGGTCATAACCGTTGGCATCCCGAGATTCCGGCTGTAGCTTCGGTGAACCCCGGGGACATCTTCCGCATTGAGTGCAAGGACTGGACAGACGGACAGATCAAGGACAACGATGACCCACAGGACATCGCTGACGTGAACCTGGAGGTGGTTCATGTACTCAGCGGTCCGATCTGGGTGAATGGAGCTCAGCCTGGAGACATTCTGGTTGTCGACATCCTGGATGTGGGCGCCCTGCAAGGAGATGAGTGGGGCTTCACAGGGATTTTTGCAAAGGAAAATGGCGGTGGCTTCCTGACCGACCACTATCCAAAAGCGGCAAAAGCGATCTGGGATATTGAAGGCATCTACACGTCATCCAGACATATTCCCGGTGTTCGCTTTGCAGGCATCACCCATCCCGGCCTGATTGGCTGTGCACCCTCCCATGAACTGCTGCGTGAATGGAACCGCAGGGAGACCGAGTTGGTGAATACCGCTCCTGATCGCCGCACCTACGGAGCCGGCCTCTCAGGAAGCGAGCCGGTACTGGCCGCACTCCCGAATCCCAACAGCGCCATCCTTGGCACTCTTCCCGCCGGTGAATTCGATCGGGTGGCCAACGAAGCAGCGCGCACGGTCCCCCCGCGGGAACACGGCGGCAACTGTGACATCAAGAATCTCACAAAAGGCACGCGGATCTACTTCCCTGTCTACGTGGAAGGCGGGAAACTCTCGATGGGAGACATTCACTTCTCCCAAGGAGATGGCGAAATCTCCTTCTGCGGAGCCATTGAGATGTCGGGATACATCGACATTCACGTGGACATCATCAAAGGAGGCATGGAGAAATATGGAATGGTGAATCCGATGTTCAAAACCAGCCCCCTCGAGCCACAGTACTCTGATTATTTGGTCTTCGAAGGCATCTCTGTCGATGAGTTTGATGGCAAACAGTACTACATGGATGTCCACATCGCCTATCGTCGGGCATGCCTCAATGCCATTGAGTACCTGAAGAAGTTTGGATACACCGGAGAACAGGCCTATCTGCTGCTCAGCTGCGCTCCAGTAGAAGGTCGGATCAGCGGCATCGTCGACATTCCCAACGCATGTTGCACCTTGGCGATCCCAACAGCGATCTTTGATCAAGATATCTTGCCCCGCTAAAGACCAGAATGCCCTAAGGCGAGATCTCAGATCTCCCTTAGGGCAATATCCCAGACTCCGGGATTGACCGCCTGCATTCTCGTTCCACGTTTCCACGATGCCTGTTTACGAATACCGATGTGCCAATGGATGTGAAGAATATGAGATATGGAGAAGCATTGAAGATCGGAATACCGGCACGGATTGTCCCAGCTGTGGGGGGAATGGAATTCGACTGTTTCACCCGCCGATGGCCCTGACGGGCCCCTTGCGCCTCAAGCAGTCATCTGCCGAGCCAAAGCTGGTGAGCAAGCCGAGCAACAGTCCGGAGCCAAGGCCTCGCATCAAAGAAAGCACATCGAGACCATGGATGGTGACCAGGGGCTGCTGAGATCTCCCCCGGCAACCGCTGGAAACAATCCCGAGCCAGCCTGACATGACAAAGCCTCCGGGATGCAGAGTCCTGGAGGCTTTTTAGCATTGAATAGCGACAAAGCTGACTCTTCTGCAACCCAGAGCAGTTTAGTCCAAGGCGAAGATATCAGACCGTGAGAAACTCCTGGACGATAGCATCGGAGAGCTGCTCAGTGAAGCCACTGGACACAATGCTGCCCCGCTGCATCGCGTAGTAGAAGCTGGACTGACGTACAAAATGAAGGTGCTGCTCAACAAGCAGTACACTGATACCTGTCTCCTTCATGATGCGCTGCACTGCCTTCTCGATATCGAGAATGATGGACGGTTGAATCCCCTCGGTGGGCTCATCAAGGAGAAGCAGGCGTGGACGTCCAAGGAGTGCCCGCGCAATCGCCAGTTGCTGCTGCTGACCACCACTGAGATCACCGCCTTTGCGGTTCAGGAACTTCTCGAGAATAGGGAACAGTTCAAAGACCAGTGGATCAATATGGCGGTTTTTTGCCATCCCACCAGGCAGTGCTTCCATACCCAGAAGCAGGTTCTCACGAACTGTGACCTGAGGGATGATGTCGCGGCCTTGAGAGACATAGCCAATCCCAGATCTTGCCCGCTGGTAAGGTGGTTGGTCCTTGAGTGCTTGCTCTTGGTACTCAATACTGCCTGATCGCTGCTGCAGCAATCCAATGATCGACTTGAGGAGGGTCGTCTTGCCGACTCCATTACGTCCGATCAGACATACCATCTGCCCCTCAGGAACCGAAAGATCGACATTACGCAAGATATGGCTCTGGCCGTAGTAGACATTCAGGCCTGTGATACTCAGGAGGGGAGGTTTAGCCACGGTGACGATGGGGATTTGGTAGGTGAGAAAACAGGCTCAACAAGGCCGAACCAGGCCTGAAGGCCTGACATTCAGTCGGATTGACCGAGATAGACTTCAATAACTCGCGGGTCATTTTTGACATCTTCCAAAGGCCCCTCTGTGAGCAGCTGACCTTGATGCAGGACTGTGACAGGAGCATTCAGGTCACGAATGAACTCCATATCATGCTCAATAACAACAACCGTATGATCACCAGCCAGCGATTTGATCAGCTCAGCTGTGCGCTCGGTCTCCTCATCGGTCAGACCTGCTACTGGCTCATCCAGCAGCAACAGCTCAGGTGACTGCACGACAAGCATGGCGATGGCCAGCCATTGCTTCTGCCCATGGGAGAGAGACCCTGCCTGCTTTGTTTCAAACGGTGATAAGCCAACGTAGTGAAGCAACCGCTGCACTTCATCTTTAGATGATGTCGGAAGCTTTTCCGTCAAAAGGTTGAAGGCATTGCGATAGGGTGAGGCCGCCAGCTCCATGTTTCGGAGAACTGTAAGATTATTGAAGACGCGGGGAGTCTGAAACTTACGGCCGATACCACGCCTCGAGATGCGCTGCTCAGGCAGACCGACCAGAGATTCGCCGCGGAAGTACACGGAACCCTTCGTAGGCTTCACCTTACCGGTAATCACGTCAAGAAATGTTGTCTTTCCAGCTCCGTTGGGTCCAATAATTGATTTGAGCTGCCCCTTGTTCAGGGTCAGCGTGAGATCAGTCAAGGCAAAGAAGCCATCGAAACTGACACTTACATCCTTCAGCTCAAGCAACGGCTTAGTCATGACAGAACAGTCGAGGGGTTAGAGTCATCAGTGGGACGAAGGAATCAACAGATCAACAAGACCTATGGCTGTTCAATTGTTGCCACTTGGTCATCAAGTTCTGGGTAGGTACGTGCCTTGGGTGCGATTCCAAACGCGGCCAGGAAAGTACGCAAGCCACCCCCTTTGAACCATCCATAGATGCCATCGGGCATCAGAACCACCACGAAGATGAATAAAGCACCTTGGACAAACAACCACATTTCAGGAAGTGCTTCACTCACCAGACTGCGAAGATAGTTTACAAGAGTAGCCCCAATTATTGGACCGACCAGGGTGCCGCGCCCGCCAACTGCCACCCAGATAACCATTTCAATGGACATTGAGATTGACATGTACTGAGGCGAGACAATCCCAGACTGGACTGTATAAAGAGCTCCGGACACACCACAGAGGGCCCCACTGACAACAAAAACGATGGTTTTAAAGGGAACAGGATTAAATCCGCTGAAACGGAGTCTCTGTTCATCGTCCCGAATTGCAATCAGTGCATCGCCAAAACGGCCGGAGGTGAAATACCGACAGATTAAGAATGTGATCGGCAGAAGAACAACTGTAAGTCTATAGAGCCAGACCTGAAAGTCAGCGGATCCAACCAGCATTCCAAACAACTCTGTCGTGCTTGTTTTTAGCCCGTTAGTCCCGTTGATAAGCCGTTGCTGCCCATTAAAGAAGTGGAAGAAGACCATCAACGCTGCTTGAGTGATGATGGAGAAATACACACCTTTAATGCGATTTCGGAAGATAAGGTAGCCAACGACACCAGCAACAAGTGCTGGAACCAGCCAAAGAGCGATCAGTGTTGCAACTGGCGACCAGAATGGCTGCCAAAAGAACGGGAGCTGGCTAACTCCATAGTTTTCAAAGAATTTTGGAATGCCATTCGCACCCGCCTCGCTGGGAGTGTTTAGCATCAAGTACATGGCCACTGCATAGCCACCTAGAGCGAAGAATATCCCTTGGCCAAGACTCAACAAACCGGTATACCCCCAGATCAGATCAATGGCCAGCGCGGTGATTGCCAGGGAGAAGTATCGACCAAACAGATTGAGCCTAAACTGGTCCAGAATCGCAGGAAGAATAAACAGTGCAATAGCCAGGAGAATCCATGGAACAAGGCGTTTGAAGAGTTTCATTGGGTCTGTTGAGTGAAGCTGTTGAGGTTAAAATTAATTTTGGAGCGAGATATGGTGTCAAGATTCAACAGACCTTCCACGCTGCGGGAACATTCCATTTGGCCTGAACTGCAAAAATACAATGATAAAGATGAAGACCAATACAAGCGACATACTAGTAGTCGCAAAGAATTCAACCACTCCACGGATTGCAGGCGCCATATCAGGGAAGACGATCAGGAGAGTCCCTGAACCAACAACTGATTGAATGATTCCGAGAATAATTGATGCAAGAACAGTTCCAAGTAGATTTCCAACCCCACCAAGAACAATCACCATGAAGCAGGAGACAATATAGCTAGCTCCAAGATTGGGACCGACAGATCCAAGCAGTGTGATCGCCGCTCCGGCTACACCTGCAAGGCCAGAGCCCACCCCGAAGGTAATGCTGTCTACCAGATCAGTTGGAATACCTAAACAGTTGCTCATCTGACGATTCTGCGTTACGGCGCGGATTCTCAGACCCCATACACTCTTGGTGAGAAACCAGACAACACCGAGCAGAAGAATGATGGAAAGGAGAATGATGAAAACACGGATGCCTGGAAGTTGAATGGTGCCAATTGAGCCCCAGCTTCCTTGCAACCACTTGGGTGCTGTGACATCAATATTGCGTGGGCCGAACCATGCGGAGTCCAAGGCTCGAATTCCGCTGAGGAGATTGATGGAAACCAGTCCAATCGCGCCTGATACAAGCCAGGCAACCCCAGACAGATAAGGGAAATAAGGTCGTTCAGAAATCTTACGAGACAAGAACTTTGTGCTGAGGTATCCCAGAACAAAAGTGATTGCAATGCCAATCAACATTGCAGTCGAAACACTCCTTACAAGCTGGATGAGGATCAGACTCACCCCCCAGGTAGCCAGAAGAGTTTCAAGTGGCCGCCCATAAAGCTGTCGAATCAGGGTCCGTTCAAGCAGAACACCGATCAAGGCGGTAAACAGGAACGCTGCAACAAGCGCAACTGGGTAGTAAAGTTGAAAGCCAACACCTCCCATCGGCCGGAAGAGGTTTTGGACAACAAAGGTGACATAGGCACCCAGCATCATGAACTCACCATGGGCCAGGTTGATGACACCCATCAGACCGAAAACAATGGCCAGACCAGTTGCTGCAAGTAGCAGAACAGAGCCGATGCTCAGGCCATCAAGGATCTGGGAAAAGAATAGTTCCACAGTAAGTCTTTGTAAAAAGTCCCGGAGCCAGTGCAGACTGAATCCGGGACAGGATTGATTGGTTGATTTTTGGATTCAGAGGTTCTTAGGATCAGGTTCCCATCTTGAACTTGCCTGCATCCGGCCGATCAAGAGTCCAATCGCAGGTGAATCCTTTTGTATCTGGAACAAACTGGTTCCAAGTGATTGGTGCGACCGGTTCACCACTGTCCCAGAGAATATCAAACTGGCCATCAGGCTTGACTTGTCCGATCCGGACAGTCTGTGAGATGTGATGATTGGGGTAGACCTCAATGGGCCCTTGAGGGGCATCCATCTTGATACCGATCAGTGTCCTGCGAACCGTGGGAAGATCCTCGTAAGTACCCGCCTTTTCAACGGCCTGCTTCCAGAGATAAACCATGTTGTAGGCAGATTCCATCGGGTCATTGGTGACTCGATCCTCGCCATACATTTCAAGGAAGGACTCGTTGAAATTATTGGCTGCATCCGTACCCAGGGACATGAAGTAGTTCCAGGCTGCATACGTACCAGTCACGTATTCCGGACCGATCTGGCGAATCTCCTCCTCGGCGATTGAGAAGGACATGATCGGATACTTCTCAGGATCAATTCCAGCTGCCTTGAACTGCTTGAACAAGGCAACGTTCGAATCTCCATTCAGAGTATTGATGATGATGCCACCATCAGGAAACTCTTGCTTGATCTTGGCAATGATTGGGGCCACCTCCGTGTTGCCAAGAGGGATATAGTCCTCTCCGACGGTCTCGCCTCCAAGGCTCTTGACCTGCTCCTTGATGATGGTGTTGGCCGTCCGGGGATAAACGTAGTCAGAGCCAACGAGGTAGACTTTCTTGCCAAATTTATCGCCGTACTCCTTAAAGAGCCAGTCGACAGCGGGCTCTGCCTGCTGGTTTGGAACAGCACCGGTATAGAAGATGTTCCGAGAACATTCCTGGCCTTCGTATTGAATCGGGTAGTAGAGAAGATGGTCTTTTGATTCGAATACAGGCAGCATTGCCTTGCGACTGGCCGAAGTCCAGCCACCAAAGACAACGGCGACGTTGTCTGAATCGATCAGCTTCTGCGCCTTCTCGGCAAATGTCGGCCAGTCAGAAGCGCCATCTTCGATGACAGGGACGATCTTGTATGACTTGTCGCCGACCTTGACGCCACCTGCGTCATTGATCTCTTTGATAGCCATTTCCTCGACCTCTTTCAGGGTCGTTTCGGAAATGGCCATGGTGCCACTCAGTGAGTGGAGAATTCCAACTTTGATTTCACCATCAAAGTTTCCTGCAGAATCGTCTCCTCCCCCGCAGGCCACGAGAGTAAAGGAGACCAGGCTGGCGGCAGCGCCGGCAGCAACGCGGCGGGTACTGAAGCACTTCATTCGAAACGGACCCAGGAGATTGCAGCGAAAGGTTGAAGCCGTGTCGCTGACGGCTAAGGGAACGTAAAGAGGAACGATCGCCGCACTTGTAGCAACCACAACAAATCACTGAAGCCACACAGATCCCTGGACGCAGCCAGCCCTGCTCCAGCGCTGGGCACGTTGCTGGAGCTTCAGCCAGGTAGCTGTTGCAACAGAAAGTTCTCCACGACTTCCACGCCTTCGCCGCTGCGGATGTTGGTGAAGCACCAGGGCTTGCCGCCGCGCATGCGCTCGGTGTCGCGCTCCATCACCGCGAGGCTGGCCCCCACCAGCGGTGCCAGGTCGATCTTGTTGATCACCAGCAGGTCTGAGCGGGTGATGCCGGGCCCTCCCTTGCGCGGGATCTTGTCGCCGGCGGCCACATCGATCACATAGATGCACAGATCCACCAGCTCAGGGCTGAAGCTGGCGGCCAGGTTGTCGCCGCCGCTCTCCACCAGCACCAGATCGAGATCGGGGAACGCCTGCTCCAGCTCCGCCACCGCGGCCCGGTTGATCGAGCAGTCCTCGCGGATGGCCGTGTGGGGACAGCCTCCCGTCTCCACCCCGCGGATGCGCTCTGGCTCGAGGGCGCCGACGCGGGTGAGGAACTGGGCATCCTCCTGGGTGTAGATGTCATTGGTCACGACCCCCAGTTGCAGCCGACCGCGCAGACGCCGGCAGAGGACTTCCACCAGGGCCGTCTTGCCTGAGCCCACCGGGCCGGCCACGCCCACACGCAGCTTGCTCATCGTTGCCCGCTCTGCATCAGCTCCGGAACAGCCTGGAGTACAGCTCAGCATGGCGGAGCTGGGCCAGGCCGGCCCCCACGCCACCGCTCCAGCTGCCGCTGCCGGAACCGGAGCGCCACTCCCACCCATCCCCCCCGGTCGAGATGACCGCCGGCTCCTGGGTCACCACCTGCAGGGCCGCTGCCCGTTCGGCGATCAGGGGCGCCAGAGCCAGCTGCAGCCGCTGGGCCTCCGTGGGACCCAGCGGCACCAGCCGCACCGCCGCGCTGAGCTGATTGGCCGTCCAGCCATGGAGATAGGCCTCCAGCACCGCCAGCGGCGGCAACTCCAGGCAGACGCCGGCCCAGGCCCAGGCTCCGGTCCAGGCCAGCGAGAGGGCCGCCGGCGGAGGCCAGCCCAGGTCGGCCAGGAGCTGCAGCAGCGAGCGGCCCATCTGGCGCTGCTGGGCACGCAGTTCGGCGGCCTCCCTCTGGGCCAGCAGCCAGCCGTCATGGTCGCCGGCCGCATCCCCGTCGCCCCTGGCGAGGGCCTCCATCAGCGCGGGCAGGGCGGCCGCCTCCACGGCCACAAGGCCCCGGCGCAGCTCCGCCTCCAGCCAGGCCTGCACGGCGGGGGCGCCGGCCAGGCGGCCGGCCTGCACCAGCACCTCCAGGCCTTCGGAGTAGGAGAAGGCACCCACCGGCAGGGCCGGACTCACCAGCTGAAACAGGCGCAGCATCTCCAGGCCCATCGTCTTCCCTCAGACCTCCCTGGCACCGGTCACGGAATCGTGACCGTGGGCATGGCTGTGACTGTGGGCATGGCCGTAGGCCCCGGTTTCCGGCTGGAACGGCGCCGTCAGCCGCTCCACCTCCAGCCCACGGTGCCTCAGCAGATCGGCCAGCACCGGATCCTCCAGCAGGCGCAGCTCAGCGTCCTGGATCTCCAGCGCCACGTGGCGGTTGCCGAGGTGATAGGCGGCCTGCAGCAGGGCAAGAGCGTCGTCGGCCCGCACCCGCAGCAGAGGCTCGGCAGCCGCCTGCACCTGCACCCAGAGCACCTCCGGATCGTCACCGCACAACCACTGGCCCGGCTGCAGAGGCTCCCCCCGGGGCAGCTGCAACAGCACTTCCTGCCCGTTGGCACAGCGGCGGCGGCCACGGCAGCGGCTGCGCTCCTCGGCCGTGAGCGGCAGCTGCCAGCAGGGGGCGGCGGCGGGCGGCGGCCCGGGGTGGGGGTGGCGGACAACCGGAGGGGTCATGGCGATGCCGTGGCGGGGACGCGCCCTGCGCTGATCCCAGCATGGGTCGCCGCCGCTCTGCCAGGGTTGGGTCTGCCATGGTCTGGCCATGGACCAGTCCCCATCCCAGGCGCTGCCACCGCCCGAGGCACCCGCCGGCTGGCGGGCACGCGCCTGGCTGCGGCTGGAGCAGGAACCCGGCCGCTACCGCTCCGGTGCCACGGCGCCCCTGAAGTGGCAGCGCGCCTGCACCGGCCCCGACCGGCGGCTGCAGCTGCCGCTGCTGCACACGGGCGGCGGGCTGGTGGGCGGCGACCGGCTCGAGCTGGATCTGGAGGCCCGCCCCGGCAGCCGCGGCCTGCTCACCACCGTGGCCGCCCAGAAGGTGTACGGCTCGGTGGGCCGCTTCCGCCAGCAGCGCTCCAGTCCCCGCTGGGCCCGCCAGACCCTGCGGATGCAGCTGGGGGAGGGAGCGGATCTGGAGTGGCTGCCCCAGGAACTGGTGCTCTACGCCGACGGGCTGTTCGAGCAGCAGTGCCACGTGCGGCTGGCGTCGGGAGCCAGCTGGCTGGGGGCGGAGGTGGTGCGCCTGGGCCGCAGTGCCGCGGGCGAGGGTCTGGGAGCGGGCTGCTGGCGTTCCAGCCTGGAGATCCAGCGCCCGGATGCGCCAGCGAACCGGCGCTGGGAGCTGGTGGATCGCCTCAGCCTGGAGGGCGAGGCCCTCGCCAGCCCCCACGGCATGGACGGGCAACCGGTGCTGGGCTCTCTGGTGTGGGCCGCACCCGACAGGTTGCCGGGCGAACAGCTGGCGCAGCTGGCCGACGAGGCCCGGGCCGCCCGTCAGGGGCTGGAGGGCGAGATGGCGGTGGGCCGCCTGGAGCAGGGTCTGATCGCGCGCTACCGCGGGGAGTCCTGCCAGGCCGCCCGCTACTGGTTCACACGGCTGTGGGCGCTCACCCGCCGCTGCCGCCGGCTCCAGTCACCCCAGCTGCCGCGGGTATGGCCCTTCCAGGAGGATCCCTGGAGCCGTGAAGGTTCGCCCTGAACCGGCCGACAGCGGCGAAGCTGCCATGGTGCATGGGACAGGGTTCCGTGTCAGCCTTCCTGCACCGGCCTGCGGGTCCGCGCTCCACCGGGCGGGTCGATTCCAGGATGCATCTCACACCCCAGGAAAAGGACAAGCTGCTGATCGTCACCGCCGCCCTGCTGGCGGAGCGGCGGTTGAACCGTGGCCTCAGGCTCAATCACCCCGAGGCTGTGGCCTGGCTCAGCTTCCAGGTGCTGGAGGGAGCCCGCGACGGAAAGACCGTGGCCCAGCTGATGGAGGAGGGCACCGGCTGGCTGAGCCGCGAGCAGGTGATGGAGGGGGTGCCGGAGCTGGTGCAGGAGGTGCAGATCGAGGCGGTGTTCCCCGACGGCACCAAGCTGGTGACCCTGCACGACCCGATCCGCTGACCGCCACCCCAGACCCCC
>JBFLKL010000066.1:0-4402 GCA_040883175.1 Synechococcaceae cyanobacterium
GAGCAGGGATTGATCAAGGCCTCGAGTGCACGTCTGAGCTGGCCTGGACTACCTGGCGCGACCTGCTCAGCAGCGGAGGGGTGGTCGATCGGAGCCCATCGCCGGCCTGCCGGTGCAGGACAGCCAGCGCCTGGGCCGGCCCCTGCTCACACCCCGTTCCAGATCAGCTCCAGCCAGCGGTCGCCCTTGAACAGCCCCTGGCCCCAGGTGGCCTCCAGGTCGGCCAGGGGGCGGGCCTCGAGCACCTGGGGCAGGGTGAGGCCCTGGGCCTTGAGGGCGTTGAGGCGCTCCTGCACGGTGGCGAGCATGGCGCGGTAGGCGGCCAGCTCGCTGCGGCTGCCCACCGGACCGTGGCCGGGAATGATGCGGGTGTCGTCACCAGCCATCAGCAGCACGCGGTCGACCCCGGCGATGGCCCCGGCCAATGTGGCGCCGTGGCGGGTGTCGATGAACGGATACATGCCGTTGAACCACACATCGGCGGCATGGATCACATCGGCGTTGCGGAAACGCACGATCACATCGCCGTCGGTGTGGGCGGCGGGCAGGTGCAGCAGGTCGATGGTTTCACCGTTGAGGCGCAGGCGCAGATCCCGCTCGAAGGTGATCGGCGGCAGGTTGGCCGGCTCCGCCGGCGGTGTCACCAGCTGGAAGGCCTCGAGCATGGAGCCCTCCGCGAGGCGGCGGCGGGTGTTCTCGTGGGCCACGATCACGGCACCGCTGGCCACGAAGCCGGGGTTGCCGTCGGTGTGGTCGGCGTGGAAGTGGGTGCTCACCAGCAGGCGCGGGGCGGGCTCAGATGCCGACCTGGCCTGGGGGCTGGGGATGGTGGCGCCCGGCTTGGGTGGCGCGGGGGGCGCGCCCGGCTTGGGTGGCGCGGGGGGCTTGGGGGGGCCGGCCAGTGCCGCCATGGCGGCGCGGATCGGCGCGGCCTGGCGGGCGAAGCCGGCGTCCACCAGCAGGATGCCGTCGGGGCCGCTGAGCACACCGATGTTGCCGCCTTCGTTGAAGATCACCCCCACCGGGCCGCGCACCACGGCCGAGGTCACCGCCGCGGGCTCAGCAGCCTGAGCAGCGGGCGCGGCGGCGGGCGCAGGGGCAGCCTCCGATGCCGCTGGCGCGGCCGGCTGGGCCAGGGCGGGCCACCAGGCGATCAGGCCGATCAGCGCAGCCAGCGCGAGGGCCAGGGCGGCAGGACGGGGAACGCGGGGCATGGCGGCAGGCGGTGGGGGCCCTGAAGCCCGGAAGCTGTCAGCGCTCCCAGGATGCCGCGCCGCCGGATCTCAGGCGGCCAGCACCCGCAGGACGGCCGCCAGGGCCATCAGCCAAAGGGCCAGGGCGGCGAGAAAAGCGATGCCGAAGCCCGGCCCGCGCCTCTCGGGAGCCTGCAGATAGCCGGCGGCGTAGGCCACCCGGGCGCCCACCCAGATGAAGCCCAGCAGGCTGGCCCAGCGCTCACTGGCGAACAGGGCCGCCAGCCACAGCGCCGGCAGGAAGAACACCAGCTGCTCGAGGGTGTTCTGCTGCACGCGCAGGGCGCGCTGGAAGGGTTCGGGGCCGTCAGTGGCGGGTGGCTTGACGCCGTGGCGGAAGCGGGCCCGGCCCACCAGCAGGCCGGTGGCCTGGTAGAGCAGCAGTGCCAGCAGGGTCACCAGCGCCGGCAGGGGCGGCACCAACGGAGGCAGCACGGGCAGGGGGATCGGCATCACAGGGGAACGGGCTGAACTCCAGCATGCCGGTGTGCCCAGCCTCCCTGAGATCCCTGTGCTGCGCAGCGGCATCAGGGTGGACCTTGGCCTGAGCCACGCTGCAGATCCGCATCCATTCAGCCCCGCCCCCCTGAGGAGGAGGCGCCGGCCTGCGCCACCATCCCCTCCAACGCCGCCTCCAGCGCCCGGGCCAGATCGGCGCCATCGAACAGCGGCCCGGCCAGGGCGCGCCGCCGGCGTTCGGCCCGCGCGGCTCTCAGGGCCGGCAGGTCGGTGGTGAGGCGGCGGGCGATCGCCGCGAAGGCCTCGGGGTCGGCAGCGATCCAGCCCGGCTCGCCGAAGCCCTGCAGCACGGCGGTGCTCATGCGGCCGGCCAGGGTGGCGCCACGGATCGCCACCAGCGGCGTACCCATCGCCAGCGCCTCGAAGGCGGTGGTGGCGCTGCTCCAGGGGGTGGCGTCGAGGGCCAGGTCGATGCGGTTGTAGGTGGCCATGTGATCGGCCCAGTCGGCGGCCCAGCCCTCGAAGCGCACCCGCTCAGGGACCACCCCGGCCGCCGCGAGGGTGCTGGTGATGCGCGCGCGCACCTGGGGATCGGCGGTGTGGCGGTGCTTCACCAGCAGCCGGGCCTCCGGCACGGCCAGGAGTGCAGCCGCCCAGAAGGCCAGCGTTTCGAGGCCGAGCTTGGCCACCTGGTTGCAGGAGCCGAACACCGGCGGCTCGCCAGCCGGGAGCGCGGTGGCCGGCGGCAGCTCCTGCGGAGGGCTGTAGGCCGCCCAGGGCCGGGGCAGACGCCAGATCCGCTCGCTGAACTGATCCTCCAGCTCCGGCGGCACCAGCACGGGATCGGCGATGAACCAGTCGAGCGTGGGCAGGAAGGTGCTGGCATGAAAGCCCACGTAGTGGCACTGCACCGGCGCCAGGCGCTCGGCCAGCAGCGGCAGCCCGCTGGCTGTGGTGAAGCCGGAGGTCTCCACGATCACCGCATAGCCCCGCTCGCGGATCAGGGCGCGGCGCGCCGGCAGGTCGGCCTGGGGCAGCAGCAGGGCGTGGTGGGCCAGGGCGCGCAGGGAGCGGTTGCGCTCCTCCCAGCGCGGCTGGGTTTCGATCAGTTCCACCTGCAGCCGGGAGCGGTCGTGATGGCGCAGAACGGATTCGAGGAAATGGCCCACCGGGTGGGTGCCCAGCTCGGCGGTGAGGATCCCCACCCGCAGGGGGCCGCGGGGTGTGGCCAGGACAGCACCGGGAGCGGCGGTGCTGGCGGTGGGTGAGCTCGCGGCTCCGAGCAGCCGCCAGTGCGTGGCCGCCACCGCGCGACGCCGTTGCAGCCACCGTTCCCCGGCGACGGAGGCCACGAACAGGAAGGAGCCGCTGATCCTGGTGTCGGGTCCTGCCTCCTGAAGCAGGCCTTCCAGCACGCCCAGCCCCCCCTCCGGATCACCGGCCATCTGCCGGCACTGGGCGGCATTCACACGCGCCACCACGGGATCGGCCTGCAGACGGGCGAGTGCTTCGTGGTGCCGCACCGCCTGCCACAACCGGCCCTGCCCCCTGAGCAGCGAAGCCAGGGCCTGGTGGGCCTCCACCAGCTCCGGATCGGCGGCGAGCGCCGCCTCCAGTGCCGCGATGGCGTCGGCGGGCTGCTCCAGCTCGGCGTAGGCCAGCCCCAGCTCCAGCAGCCGCAGGGGTTGCTCCGGCGCGAAGGCCAGCGCCAGCCCCGCCTGCAGCACCACCTGCTCGAAGCAACCCTGGGCCGCTTGCGGATCCCCCTGCTGGCGGTGGATCTGCCCGATGGCAATGCGGGGCCGGGCATCGGTGGGGTCGGCCGCCAGGGCCCGCTCGAACCAGGCGATCGCCTCAGTCCAGCGGCCCGCGGCCCGCAGCACCTGGCCCTGCAGGGCCGCCACCTCCGATGCGGGCTGCTGCTCCCATAGGCTGAGCAGCAGCGCTTCCGCCGCGCCGAGATCGCCGCTGCGGAACGCCTGCAGTGCTTGCTCGAGCATGGCGGCGTGGGGCAGGCAGGTGCAGCAGTCCAGCCTCAGTGATAATGCTGAGATGGCACCCCCGCCCAACGTTCTGATCGTCGACGACGACCCGGAGCTGCGACGGTTTCTGCGGGGCGAACTGGAGGCCGAGGGGCATGGGGTGGACACGGCCGGCACCGGCCAGCAGGCGCTCACCCGCATCCGCGAAGGCGGGCTGGAGCTGGTGGTGCTCGACTGGACCCTGCCCGATTTCTCCGGCCTGGAGGTGTGCCGGCGCATGCGCGCCGGCGGCATCACCACCCCGGTGCTGATGCTCACCGCCCGCGACGCGGTGAGCGAGCGGGTGGAGGCCCTCGATGCCGGGGCCGACGACTACCTCACCAAGCCGTTTTCGATCGAGGAACTGCTGGCGCGGGTGCGGGCGCGGCTGCGGCGCTACGACGCCGCCGCGGTCGACGCGAGCGAGTTGATCAACTTCGCTGACCTCACGGTGAACACGGCGGCCCGCGAGGTGCGGCGGGGCGGGCGCGCGATCCACCTCACGGTGCGCGAATACGACCTGCTGCTGCAGCTGCTGCGCCAGCCCAACCGGGTGCAGGAGCGGCTGGCGCTGCTGGAGGCGGTGTGGGGCAGCCCCTTCATCGGCGACGACAACCTGCTGGATGTGTACATCCGCTACCTGCGCCGCAAGCTCGAACTGCCGGGCGA
>JBFLKL010000067.1:0-6961 GCA_040883175.1 Synechococcaceae cyanobacterium
AAATCGGCCTCCGAGAGATCTGATCCCGGGGTGAGTCGCGCCGGAGAGGTGTGCAGCCAGCGCACAGGACAGTCCAGTTCGGTGAGCACCAGCCAGGCGGCGGCCAGATCCCAGATCTTCGGGGTGGCCTCCAGCGCCGCCACGGTCTGGCCCATGGCCACACTCACGAGATTGAGACTGGCCACCCCGAGCAGGCGGATCTTGCCCGGGAAACGGCGATCCGGCAGCTTCTGCAGAACGCCGATGGAACGGCTGCAGAGGGATGCGCAGCCCGACGTGGGTGGATGACGGGAGGGCGGCTGCAGGGGCTTGCCATTGCGCCAGGCGCCCTTGCCCCGCACGGCCACGATGCGCTGCCGCAGGGGCGGAACATCGAGCACACCCAGAACGGGCCTGCCGCCCTCAAAGCGGGCCAGTGAAATGGCCCAGTAGGGAATACCGGCGGCGAAATTGGTGGTGCCGTCCAAGGGATCCACCACCCAGTAGGCAGGGGTGTCGGGCACCCTGCGCTCGCCTTCCTCGCTGAGCACGCCCTCGCCGGGGAAGAGGCCCGTCAGGCCCTGCACCAGCGTGACGTCGCTCCAGCGATCACAGGCCGTGATCAGACTGCCATCGGGTTTGACGTCGGAGACGACGTGGCCGAAGTCCTGACGCTGCCGATCTCCGACGCGATCCAGCAACGAGGCGAGGCCCGGATGCACTGACGGGGATGCCGGGGCCGCTGTCATCCGATCTCCAGGGCAAGCACCCGGCTGAGACTGCGGCCCGTATCCTCACGGAACTGGCGCAGATTGACACGGTTGAGCAGCAGCAGCGCCGCCGCAGCCACCAGCAGTTCGACGCTCAGCACCAGGGCATAGGCGGGGAAGGGATCGCTGCCACCGGTCAGCTGCAGGTGGAGTGCACGCCCCAGGTCCAGCAGCCCGCCCCCGAACACCTTGCCCAGGGCTCTGGAGAGGGCCTGGGCCAGACCCCAGACCCCCACGAAGGTGCCGGCAGCCTGCGGCAGGGTGAGATCGAGCATCAGCACCAGGGCGCTGTTGGTGCCAATCCCTGCAGCCAGACCGAAGAGCACCATCACCACCCGCAGCACCTGCACCTGGGCCGTGAACCCGGAGAGCAGCAGCAGTGCAAGGCTGGCGACAATCAGCTGACAACCCAGGCGAGCGGTGGCGAACTTGCCGAGCCGCGGCACGATCCACAGGCCCGCCAGCAGGAGTCCCACCAGGGTGCCAACGCCCCACAGAGCATTCAGGGATGCGGTGGCGGCGATGGACATTCCGAACACCTCGGCGCCGTAACTCTCCAGCACCGGGTCCTGGAGGAACAGGCCAAGGGTGAAGAGCACCAGAAACAGGAAGAACACCAGCACCTGCCTGCTTGAGGTGATGAGAGCCCAGCTCTGGCGCAGGGTGATTGCATCCCCGCGAGAGGTGGAGGGCTGGGCGTCTGGGGGTGGGAACGCAGGCGTGAGCGAGCAAAGCACACGACGCGGCCGCTCGATGCCGACCGTGGCGATCACGGTGATGAGCAGAATCACTCCGGCGACACGCACCATGAACGCGAACAGTGCCGGCTCCAGGACGGCTGGATCGGTGACCCCATCGAGACTGCGCAGGGCGATGGCGATGGCGATGGCACCGACCACGATGCCCACCGTGAGCAGACACCAGATGACGCCCACAGCCCGGGGCCGTTCCTGTTCGTTGGTGCTGTCAATCAGCAGGGCCAGGTACGGCGTGGAGGCCATGGAGATGGCCAGGCCATAGGCAGCGAACAGACCACAGAGAGCGGCGATGGCTGCCAGCAGCGACCGGGAATCACCCCCATCGAGCAGGCTGCCCACCCGGAAGATCAGCGGCACGGACAGCACGGCCAGGCTGCAGAAGACGGCAGCGCCGAGCCAGATGTAGGGAACCCGGTGGCGGCCCGCGAAGGGGTGAGCGTCGGAAAGCTGGCCGAACAGCACCCGAGAGGGAGCCACGAACTGCTCGCAGGCCAGGGCCGCGCCCACCAGCAGACCGGGAAATCCCAGCTCACTGATCATCACCCGGTTCATCAGGCCGGCGAAGATCACCGCCAGACAGCCCAGGCAGCCCTGGAACAATCCCAGCCTCAGGGTGCTGGGGAGGCCGAGCCTGAGGGCGGGCACACCTGAGGGCGGGACAGTCATCAGCTCCGGGGATCAGAGCAGGCCGGGACCGGCAGCCTGGCAGGCGGGCAAGAGCGGTGAGGGCTCCACAGGGATGTCGGTGTCCAGCGGAGGCTTCTCGGCCGGCAGGCTGCGTACCGGACAGCTGACGATCACATCCAGGCCGGTGCGGCGGCGCAGCTCCGCCAGGCGGATGTTGTAGTCGGTGATGGCGGCGGAGTAGCGCACTTCGGCGTTGGTGAGATCGCGCTGGTTGTCCACCACCTCCCGCTGGGTGGTGACCCCGGCCTGGAGGCGCAGGCGGGCGAGCCGCAGGGATTCGCGGGACTGGATGACTTCGCGGGCCGTGGTGGCGATGTTGCGGTTGTTCTTCTCCAGCTCGTAGAAGCTCTCCTCCACCTGCTGGCGAATGGCGTCACGCCTCTGGGCAAAACGGAAGCTGCTCTCCTCAGCGCGCTGGCGGCTGCGGCGGGCCTCGGCGGCGGCGGCGCCGCCATCGAACAGCCGCCAGTTGAAGTTCAGGCCCACCGAGGCGTCGATGTTGCCGGTGGCATCGACCAGGCTGTCGTTGGCACCGGAGAAATCGGTCCAGGCCCCATCAAACCTGGCAAACACATTCAGGAACGGCTGGGCCTGACCGAGGGCAGCGTTCGCCTGGCTGTTGGCGACGGAGATTTCGAGCAGAGTCTGATCGAGCTCCTCACGGAAAGCGAAGGCGGCCACGATGCTCTCCTGCAGGGAAGGCTGCCACATGCCCAGCACCCGGGGGGGATCGGCGGCTGTGGGGGTGACGTCCTGAGGCAGATCCAGCAGCTCGGCAAGGGCGCGCCGATTGATCGACTGAGCGGCAAGGCCATTGGTGAGCAGCTGCTGGTCGCGCGCCAGCTGGGTTTCGGCTTCCAGCACGTCCAGGCGGGTGGCCACCCCGGCCTGGAAACGGGCCCGGGTGTCGCGCAGGCTCACCAACGAGGCCCTAACGGACTCCTGGCCGATGCGCACCTGATCATCGGCCTGCTGGAGACTGAAATAGGCCTGGTTGGCCTGAAGACGCAGGTCCCGCAGGGCGATGATGTACTGAAACTTGGCGCTCTCGAACTGGTCGCGGGCTGCAGCGATGCTGGGGTTGCGCGTGGGGTCGATCAACGCCCACTGGGCCAGGAGTGAGGCGGCCGCCCGCCAGCGCTGCTCGCTGTTCGTTGTGCGGCTGCCGTCCAAGAAGTCCGTGCGGGTTTCAGACGTGGTGAACGAGGGAAGCGAACCGGCACTGAGGTCGATGGTGGGATACCACTGGGCGATCTGGGCCCTGAGGTTGCTCTGGGCCTGATCCACCTGGGAGGCGATCGCCTTCAGGCTGGGATTGTTCACTTCAACCAGATTTTCGACCTGGGAGAGGGTGAGCGGACGCAGCTCACGGATCTGCACCTGCTCAGGGCGCGCAGGCAGGGCCAGGGAATCGGGAGCGGGAAGATCGTCCAGGCCCGGTTTCAGCTCCGTGGCGGCCGGTGCCACCAGCCGGGGGTTGAGCCGCGGCCGCTCGCCCCTGCCATCGACCGCATCCGGCAGAGCCGAAGGGGAGTAGACGGGCGGCCCCCCAGGTTCAGCGTCAGCGGTCGGGGCGGCCCTTTCATCCAGGGGGGCAGTATCGCCGGCAGCGGGGGGGAGCTCCTCGGCAATCACCGCCACTCCTGCCAGGGGCAGACCCAGCGCTCCCAGCAGAACCAGTCGAAGAGCGGAATGGGTCACGCCTGTGGGCACGATGCAGCGGGAGTTTAAGAATCCAGGCCGTTTGCACCGGTACAGGCGGCCACTAGATCAGCTGCGCCGCACACCAGATCCACCGGCACCGGCAGCCTGGCTTGGAGCTCTTCGAGACGCAGGTCATCGAGAAACACCGGCTCGCCCTGACGCAGCATCACCGAGGGCAGCAGCAGCCTCTCCCCCAGATCCCGCTGACGCAGTCCGCTGAGCAGGTCGGAACCGGTGAGCAGCCCGGTCACAACCAGCTCCTGGCCCCAGTAGGGGCTGGGCAGGCCATGGAGGATCAGCTCCAGGCCCTGCACCCGGTTGAGGCGTTCCACCACGGGCTCGAGCGCCTCGGCCACCAGGGCGCCAACCACCCAGCTGAGCCGGCGCGGGCAATCCAGTCGTGCCGGCAGGGAACAGGTGGCCTGATCGAGGGACTCCAGAAAGGCCCGGATGCTGCCCACGCCGTTCTCCTGTTGCGGCAGGTCCTCGTACTGGTGCCGGGGGGGCAGCGGCAGACCGGCCAGCAGGTACCACTCATCGGACAACCAGGCAAAGCGGCTGCCGAGCTGACGGCGGAACTGCTCCTGCAACTGCTCCACCTGGGCGATCACCCGGCGAGAGCAGTCCCGGTCCACGGGAACCAGGGCGTCTCCGGCAGGCCGGAAGCGCGTGAGCCCCACCGGCACCACAGCGGCCGAGAGCACCGCTGGCCACGCTCCAGCGGCGAACCTCGCCAGATCCGTGAGGGTGCGCGCCAGGGCCGGGCCATCGTTGAGGCCGGGGCAGACCACCACCTGGGCATGGATCTGGAGATCGCGCTCGGAGAACCAGGCGAGCTGATCGAGGAGCAGCCCTGCCCGCGGGTTCACCAGCAGGCGGCTGCGCAGCTCGGGCTCGGTGGCGTGGACCGACACATACAGCGGCGAAAGCCGCTGCTGCTCGATGCGCCGCCAGTCGGCTTCCGCAAGGTTGGTGAGGGTGAGGTAAGAGCCGTAGAGAAAACTCAGGCGGTAATCGTCGTCCTTGACATAGAGGCTGCGGCGACGGCCGGGCGGCTGCTGATCGATGAAACAGAAGGGGCAGGCGTTGTTGCACTGCCTGAGGCCATCGAACAGGGCCTCGGTGAAGCCCAGCCCGAGGCTCTGGTCGGGATCCTTCTCCAGCTCGATCCGGTGGAGGGTGCCGTCAGGGTCCTCCACCTCCAGCACCAGCTCCTCGTCCCCCACCAACACCTGAAGATCGATCAGGTCGCGGGGGCGCTGGCCATTGATGCTGAGCAGGCGGTCGCCGGGCTGAAAGCCGAGCTCCTCCCCGATCGAGCCGGGCTCCACCGTGGCGACGACAGCCGGCTGAGGCAGACGGGTGGGGGGGTGTCCGGCCTGCGCGTCCACGGCCACCGCGATCCCGGCGGAGGGTTCGTTCCACATGGCGGCGAGCCGGGACGATGGGGGGCACTACCCGACCACTGTGCCGCGCAGCCAGAACAGGATGGCGACCCCGAAGGCCAGGCGGTAGATCACGAACGCCCAGGTGCTGTGGTGTTGCAGGAAGCGCAGCAGCCAGGCGATCGAGAGCCACGACACCACGGCGGAGACCACGATGCCCAGCAGCATCGGCAGGGCGCCGATGTCAGCCATGGCCGGGCCATTGATGCCCGGGCTGCCGGGGCCGCTGAAGGCGTTGCGCAGTTCCACCACACCGGCGAGGGTGATGGCGGGAATTCCCATCAGGAATGAGAAGCGGGCGGCGGCGGGGCGCTCCCAGCCATCGAGCAGGGACGCGGTGAGGGTGCTGCCGGATCGGGACACGCCAGGAATCACCGCCAGGGCCTGGGCCAGCCCCACGATCCATCCGTCGCGGGGACGCACATCGTCGAGGTGGCGGCGGCGACGGCCCACCAGCTCAGCCAGTGCGAGCAACAGGGCCATCACGATCGAGACGATGGCCACGGCGGGCAGGCTGCGTAATGGGGAGTTGTCGTAGTCGGGCACCCAGAGCTTGATCGCCATCCCCACCAGCACGATCGGGATGGTGCCGGTGGCGATGGCGATACCCAGGCGGGCCTCGGTGGAGCTCCAGCGACCCTCACGCAATGCCCGGCTGACGCCCCTGAGCACCTGGGCCAGGTCGCCCCAGAAGTAGCCCACGATCGCGGCGATGCTCCCCAGCTGGATGACGGCGATCACCGACACCCCCGGATCCCCCCAGCCGAGCAGCATCGGCACCACCTGCACGTGGGCGGTGCTGCTGATCGGCAGAAATTCCGTAAGGCCCTGCACTGCCCCCAGCACCAGCGCCCGCCAGCAGGCCTCGACGAAGCCGAGCTGAGCTGCGCCGGCCATGTCGGGCCCGCTCAGCGCCGCGTCACCCAGCGCCGCAAGCACCGGCATGGTGCGCGCCCAGACGGAGGGCAGCCAGTCCATGGAGATCCTGTAGGGCCCCAGACCCTATGGCGGAGCCGCGCCCGGCTCGGATTAAGGTTGCACAACTTTCTTCACAGACCAGGTGATCGCGGGCACTCCCAGCACAGTGAGCAGGCCACTGGCCCCTGGGATCACCGCTGCATCAGCCATGGCGCCCACCGGCAGGGCCATGGCAGCGCCTGTGCTCAGTGGCCTGCTGGTGACCCTGCCGGTGTTCATCCAGGCGCCCTGGGTGCGCCACCAGCCCTTCAGCGCTGCGGCCTTCACCGCGGTGCTGCTGGCGATCGCGCTGCTGCTGGCGGACAGTCACGAGCCGCGGCGACGGAGAGCGGGGGAGCTGCTGGTGGGGTTCTGCGGCAGCTGGCTGGCCGGCGCGCTGTTCTGGGGGTGGGCGCGGCTCCATCCCGTGTGCCACCTGCCGCTGGAGGCCTTCGCCCTGCCCCTGGCGCTGGGCGGTCTCAACAGCCGTTGGCGGCTGGCCTGCGGCTTTTATCTCGGCTCCCTGCTGGGCACCGCGGCCACTGACGCCGCCATCGCCCTGACCGGCCTGATGCCGCTCTGGCCCCAGGCCCTGGCCTCCTCTCCGCAGCAGGCCGGCGAGCTGCTGGGGCTTGGGGCGGCGGCGGTGCTCCGGCCGGCG
>JBFLKL010000323.1:0-4515 GCA_040883175.1 Synechococcaceae cyanobacterium
ACCGCTGCTGGCGAGACGCCACCCGCGCCGGGGCCGAACCGGCCTGGCGCTCCGTAGATTCCAGGCATGCTCAAAGCCGGAATCGTCGGGTTGCCCAACGTGGGCAAATCCACCCTGTTCAACGCCCTGGTGGCCAACGCCCAGGCGGAGGCAGCCAACTATCCCTTCTGCACCATCGAGCCCAATTCGGGCGTGGTGGCAGTGCCCGATCCGCGCCTTGAGCGGCTGGCGGCCCTCAGCTCCAGCAGGGAGATCATCCCCACCCGGGTGGAGTTCGTGGACATCGCCGGTCTGGTGAAGGGAGCCAGCCAGGGCGAGGGCCTGGGCAACAAGTTCCTGGCCAACATCCGCGAGGTGGACGCGATCGTGCACGTGGTGCGCTGCTTCGACAGCGACGATGTGATCCACGTGGCCGGTTCGGTGGATCCGGTGCGCGACGCCGAGGTGATCAACCTGGAACTGGGGCTGGCCGACCTGACCCAGGTGGAGAAACGCCGTGAGCGGCTGAGGAAACAGCTGCGCACCAGCAAGGAGGCCCAGGCCGAAGACGCAGCCCTGGAGCGCATCCAGCAGGTGCTCGAGGCCGGCGGCGCCGCCCGCAGCGTCACCCTCAACCCCGACGAGGCCGCTGCGATCCGGCCCCTGGGGCTGCTCACCGCCAAGCCGGTCATCTACGCCACCAACGTGAGCGAGGACGACCTGGCCGGCGGCAACGCCCACTGCCAGGCGGTGGCCACGCTCGCCGCCCGGGAGGGCGCCGCCGTGGTGCGCATCTCCGCCCAGGTGGAGGCCGAGCTGATCGAGCTGCCCGAGGAGGAGCGGGCCGAATTCCTGGCGGGGCTGGGGGTGGAGGAGGGCGGCCTGCAGAGCCTGATCCGCGCCACCTATGACCTGCTGGGGCTGCGCACCTACTTCACCACCGGTGAGAAGGAGACCCGGGCCTGGACGATCAGGGCCGGCATGACAGCCCCCCAGGCCGCCGGGGTGATTCACACCGACTTCGAGCGCGGTTTCATCCGCGCCCAGACGATCGGCTGGGCCCAGCTGCTGGAGGCCGGATCCCTGGCCGAGGCGCGCAACCGGGGCTGGCTGCGGGCCGAGGGCAGGGACTACGTCGTGGACGAGGGAGACGTGATGGAGTTCCTGTTCAACGTGTGATGCTGGTGGCAGCCGCCACCGTCGGGATGACCTCGCAGCAGCCCACCCATCCCCACGCCTCCCTCGAGCACAGCCACGACTTCGACGTGCAGAAGGACCTGCACCGGCGTATTCGCAACGACCCCGACTACGACGACTGGGAATACGGCACCGAACCGCTGCCCCACGAGGCCTGGGTCAAGCGCTCCGGCCGGGACGGCTCGGGTGGAGAACGGGACGGGGCTGATTCCGGGGCCTGATCCGCCGCACCAGCTGCAGGCCCCCCACACACAGTGCCGCCATCACCATCCACAGGCCGGCCCCGTGCTGCTGGCCGTCGAGCACCATGCCCGCCAGCAGGGGGGCGGTGAGCGCACTGATCGCAAAACACTGGGAGAACAGGGCCATCGCCAGCCCCTGATGGTCCTCCGGGGTGATCTCGATCACCGCCTCGGTGGCGATCGGCAGGAAGGCGGCCTGGCCCAGGGCCAGGGGCAGCTGGGCCACCAGCACCAGCCACACCCCACCCACCAGCAGGGCGGACAGGGACAGCAGGGCGGTGCCGATGGCGAAGCTCACCAGGCTGAGCCCCAGACCCACCGCCACCGGTCGCCGTGCCAGGGCCTGGCCCAGCGGCCACTGGATCAGCACCAGCAGGCCCAGTTGCAGGCCGATCAGCAGGGCGCCGATGCTTCCCGGAAGGGCCCCGCGCCGCAGGCCGCCGCGCACCAGATCCAGCGGCAGGGCGCTCTGCATCAGGGCCGGCAGGGAGGTGGCCAGCAGGGCGATGGCCAGCACCGGCAGCAGCGCCCGCAGCCAGGGCCCCCAGCGCCGGGCCTCGGCACTGGGCTGACGGCGATGGGGATCGGGCAGCGGGCGAAGCACCAGCAGCAGCACCATGCCGCTCACGCAGAGGATGTCGAGCAGATAGACGCCCCGCAGCAGGTTCAGGGCGGCCATGGCCGCCCCCAGCAGCGCCCCGGCAGCGATGCCGGTGGCATCGGCGCTTCGCACCAGGGCAAAGCCGCGGGCGGAGGGGATCGGTGCCGGCCCGCGGGCGCAGCTCAGGGGCACCGCCAGCTCGATCGCCGGCCAGTAGAGGCCCATGGCGATGCCCAGCAGCAGCTGGCCGACCAGGTAGCCGGGAAACTCCCGGGCGGCGAACAGGGTGGCATCGGCGGCCAGTGAGAGCAGGGCCGCCAGCAGCACAGGCAGTGAGCAGTTCAGGCCGCGGTCGAGCAGCAGACCGCAGAGGAAGCGCCCCAGCGTTCCCGCCAGGGCCGCCAGCGCCAGCCCCTGGGTCACGCTGGTGGCACTGAAGGCTTCCTGGTGAAACACCAGGGGCGTGAGGTACAGCACCCCGCCGGCTCCGATGGAGCCCACCAGCCGCAGCACGGCCACTTCCCGCAGGGCGGGGGGAAACTGGCTGCACCAGCGCCAGATCGCCTCGGCCCAGGCCAGGATCCCATCACCCCCCACCGCGGCACTCACCGACTGACTCTCGGCGCCCGCCCCGTCCGCACTCTCCCCTGTCTCTTCTGCCCTTCCAGCGCGTTCGCGTTCACCAGCCCTTGTCAAACCGTCGCCGCCTGTCCGGGTTGCTCGCCAGTCTGCTGGTGCTGCTGCCGGTTGTCGGCGCGGCTCCTGCCCGGGCTGCTGAGGAGCTGCTGGTGCGCATCGATGGTCTGGACCTGCCGATCGACCTGGGTGAACTGGATGCCTGGAGCCGCGATCCCACCCGGGCTCGCAGCGACCAGGACCAGTGGCTCAACCTGCTTGACGACCGTTCCCGCACGGGCCTGATCCGGCTGTTGCGGGCCCCCCTGCTGAAGGACCGCAGTTTCGCGACGGAACTGCTGGCCAGCTGGACCGGCGAGCAGATGCTGCGGGAGGTGGGGGGGGTGCTGACCGGCCCCGGGGGGGAGAGCACGGCGCCCCTGCTGATGGAGAGTCTGGCCCGCTTGTTCGAGCGGCAGCCCTCGGTGACCGCCCTGGAGCTGCTGCGTGAGCTGCCGGTCCGCCAGGTCACGGTGCAGGTGGATGGGCTGCTGGCGCTGGCGCAGCACTGGCGTGACCAGTTGCTCTATCAGACGCGGGCCGTGGCGGAGCTGCGTCGTCTGCCCCTGCCCCTGCGTCAGTCGCGTCCCCTGTCCCTGGCAGGGCCGCGTGTGCGGCCACCCCAGCCCAGCCGTCTGCAGCTGAACGTGGCCCATCGCTCGGCGCCGCTGCCGATCGATGTCTGGCCCGCCCGCGGCCCAGCCCGGGCCCAGCCGGGGCCCTGGCTCCTGCTGATGCCGGGCCTGGGCGGCAGCAGCAGCCAGCTCAACTGGCTGGCCTCCGCGCTGGCGGAGCAGGGCTGGCCGGTGCTGGTTCTCGAACACCCCGGCAGCGATGAACAGGCGGTGAAGGCGTCGCTCAGCGGTGCGGGGCCCCCGCCTGGGGCCGAATCCCTGCCCGAGCGCCTCGCCGACCTGCAGGCGGTGCTCAGTGCACGCGCCGAGGATCGCCTGCCATCGCTGGGCCCCGCCGGAGCGGGGGATGCCGGTGTGGTGCTGATGGGCCACTCCCTGGGTGGACTGGTGGCCCTGATGGCGGCAGGACTGGTGCCGGAACAGGGACTCTCCGGCCGTTGCCGGCAGGCCCTGGCCTCGCTGCCACTCACCAACCTCTCGCGGCTGCTGCAGTGCCAGCTCCCCGCCATCACCGGTGACGGCACTCCGCGGCAGGCTCCCGCCAGCCGTGCCCAGACCCCGCAGATGGTGGGCACGCCCCTGCTGGCGGTGGTGACCTACAACGGCTTCGGCAGCCTGCTCTGGCCCGAGGGGGGGCTGGCCGACCTGCCCGTGCCCGTGTTGCTGGCGGGGGGCAGCCTCGATCTGATCACCCCACCGGTGCAGGAGCAGCTCAGCCTGCTGAGCGGCAGCCGCCATTCCCGAAGCCGACTGGTGCTCGTGGACGGTGGCAGCCACTTCTCCCCCGTGCGGCTCGAGAGCGAGGGTGAAGCCCTGTTCCGTCTCGGTGATGAGTTTGTGGGCCAGGACCCCGAGCAGGTGCAGGAGCTGTTGCTGCAGCTCACGATCGAGTTTCTGGACTCGGCCCGTCACCAGTCGCTGCTCATGCCCCAGCGCCGCCGGCATGGCGGTGTGGAGGCCTTTGTGCTCGACCCTGACCAGGCCCGCCGGTGGCAGCGGCGACTACCGCCGGCCCCGGCCCCCCTGCGGGCGGGTCCTCCGGTGATCAGAAGCGGATCCGTGGATCCAGCAGGGCCACCAGCAGGTCCACCACCACCGTGACCAGCACGACGAGTGCGGCCACCACCACCACGATTCCCTGCACCAGGGGATAGTCGCGCTGGGCGATCGCCTCCTGCAGGCGCGC
>JBFLKL010000068.1:0-13695 GCA_040883175.1 Synechococcaceae cyanobacterium
CCGCTGGGCCGTTCATCGCAGCCCCCATCGTCCAGACAGGATCTGACTCAGCTGCATCCGTGCAACCCTGCGGTTGTGACCAGATCTGTCTGCGTGGCGCTTTGCGCGCCTAGTTGTCCCCCCGGAGGGAGTGGCCGCGCAGCAGCACGGCGAAGCCCTGCCCATCACGGCGGCAGTGCAGGGAGCCGTGGTGGGCCCGGGCCACCCGTTCCACGATCGCCAGTCCCAGACCGCAGTGTCCGCTGCCGCCACGGGCCGGGTCCAGGCGGCGGAACGGCTGCAGGGCCTGGCTCCAGAGCCCGGCATCGAGCCCCGGGCCGCCGTCCGCCACCTCGATCTCGAAGCCGTCGTCGTCCCAGTGCCGCAGGCTCAGCCGGAAGGGCGCCCGGCCATGGCTGCGGGCGTTGTCCAGCAGGTTGGCCACCGCCCGGGCCAGGCCCGTGGGATGCACCCGCCGCCTGAGCGGGTCAAGCTGCAGCGTCAGGGGCTGCACATCGCTCTGGCCGGCCACCTCGGCCAGCAGGGCCTCGAGATCGACATCGATCACCGGCTCGTTTCCCTGGCCGCGCGCAAAGGCCATGAACTGGCCGGTGATGCGCTCCAGCGCCTCCAGGTCGGCCAGGGCCTTGGCGGCATCGCCGCTGCGCATCGGCGTGGACTCGGCCAGATGCAGCCGCAGCCTCAGGCGGCTGAGGGGGCTGTTGAGGTCGTGGCCGATGCCCGCCAGCATCGTCTCCCGTTCCTGCCGGGCCTGCTCCAGCTGGGCGAGCATGGCGTTGAAGCGCGACGTGAGCCGGCGCACCGAGGGCGCGCCCCGGGGAGGGACCGGCTGGGGATCGCCGCCCGAGCCCAGCTGCTGCAGCGACAGCTCCAGCAGCTGCAGGGGACGCCGCACCTCCAGGGCCAGCACCAGCGTGCTGAGCCCAAGGCCGGCCGCCACCAGCGACAGGCTCAGGGAGAGGGGATCGGGCGGCCAGGGTGGCTGCCGCGGCAGGGGCGCCGCCAGCCACGCCGGCTCCAGTGCCGAGGCCATCTCCACCCAGAGCCGATCGGACGCCGGCACCACGGTTCTGCAGTAGCCCAGCTGCTCGCACAGTTCGGCCTCCAGGGCGGCGGCCTCGCGCCGGCCACGCCCTGACGCCGCTGACCCCGCTGGCGGCGCACCGGCCAGCTGCAGCCCGCTGAGCTCGGCCACCGCCTCCATCGGCAGGCGCTCCAGCGCCAGCTCCCCGAGCCGCAGGTTGAAGGCCACTTCCGAGCCGAGCCGGCCCATGCGCGCCCGCTCGATGCGGCGGGCCAGGAGCGACTGGATCAGCAGCAGGCTCAGCAGCCACAGGGCCACGCCGCAGGCGCCGTAGGCCAGCAGCTTGAGTCCGGGGCGGTGCTCAGCGGCGCGCCTGCCCATCGGGAACGAACACGTAGCCGTAGCCCCACACCGTCTGGATATGGCGGGGCTGGGAGGGGTTGTCCTCCACCAGGCGGCGCAGTCGCGACACCTGCGCGTCCATGCTGCGGCTGTCGGTCTCGCTGGTGGGGCCACGGGAGAGCTCGATCAGCCGCTCGCGCGACAGGGGACGATGGGGGTGCCGGGCGAAGGCCAGCAGCAGGCTGAATTCGCCGCTGGTGATCGTCACCGGCTCACCGTCCCGAGCCAGGCTGCGGCTGCTGGGATCCAGGCGCCAGCTCCCGAACGCGATCACAGGCTCATCCGCCACCGGCGCGCCCGGGGGCGGGCTGCCGCGGCGGCGCAGCACCGCTTCGATGCGGGCCGTGAGTTCGCGGGGCAGGAAGGGTTTGGCCAGGTAGTCGTCGGCACCCTGTTCCAGGCCGATGATCCGATCCACGGCATCGCCGCGGCCTGTGAGCATCAGCACAGGCAGGTCATCGCCGCCATCGCGCAGCCGTCGCAGGGCGGTGAGGCCATCGTCGCCCGGCAGCATCAGATCGAGCACCACCAGGTCGGGTCGTTGGCTTTCCAGGCGGGCCTGCAGCTGGCGGGCATCCACGAGGCAGCGCACCTCGTAGCCCTGCTCACCCAGATAGGTGGCCAGCATCTGCCGGAGTTCGGGGTCGTCATCGACGACCCAGATGCGTTGCGCGCGCGCCATGGAGCGCTCAGCCCGGCAGGGGCACCGGGGCCAGACCCCTCTCGTCGAAGACCCCCTCGAACAGCACCGAGCTCAGGTAACGCTCGCCGGAGTCGGGCAGCACCACCACGATCGTCCTGTCCGCGTACTCCGGTTCAGCGGCCAGGCGCAGGGCAGCGGCGGTGGCCGCCCCACACGAGATGCCGGCCAGGATGCCCTCCTCCTTCATCAGGCGGCGGGCCATGGCCACCGCTTCGGCGTCACTGACGGTTTCCACGCGGTCCACCAGATCGAGGTCGAGGTTGGCGGGCACGAAACCGGCGCCGATGCCCTGGATCTTGTGGGGCCCGGGACGGAGTTCCTCGCCGGCGCGGGTCTGGCTGATCACCGGGCTGTTGGCCGGCTCCACCGCCACCGACTCCAGGGACCTGCCGAGGGTGTGCTTGATGTACCGGCTGACGCCCGTGATCGTGCCGCCGGTGCCCACCCCCGCCACCAGCACGTCGATCCGCCCTTCGGTGTCGTTCCAGATCTCAGGCCCGGTGGTGTCGTGGTGGATCTGGGGATTGGCGGGATTGGCGAACTGCTGCAGCAGCACGTAGCGATCCGGGTCGGAGGTGGCCAGCTCCCGAGCGGCGCCGATGGCGCCCGGCATGCCCAGCCGACCTTCGGTGAGCACCAGACGGGCGCCATAGGCGGTGAGCAGCTTGCGCCGTTCGATGCTCATCGTTTCCGGCATCGTGAGGGTGAGCGGAATCCCGCGCGAGGCCGCCACGAAGGCGAGGGCGATGCCGGTGTTGCCGCTGGTGGGTTCGATCAGCTCCTTGCCCGGCCCCAGCAGCCCGTCCTGTTCCGCCCGCCAGATCATCGCCGCGCCGATGCGGCACTTCACCGAGTAGGCGGGGTTGCGTCCCTCGATCTTGGCCAGCACCCGGGCAGCGCAGCCCTCGGTCACACGCTGGAGACGCACAAGGGGTGTGCGACCGATGCTGAGGCTGTTGTCGGCGTAGATGGTCATCGTGGCGCGCCGGGCAGTGAACAAGCCTAGGCAGGCCCCCGGCGAGCCTCAGGCCGGGGGCTTTCAGGAGTGGGCCGGCTCCCACTCGATCTTCACCACGTCCACCGGCCCCCGGCCTGTGTGGTTGAGCTCCTGGGCCGCCCGCAGTGCGGCTTCATGGGTGTGGAACAGGAAGGCCTGCTCGGGGCTGCTCACCTCGCTGAGGTGCTCGTCGCTTCCCTGCACAGCCAGGTAGGCGGAGTTGTCGAGCCGCCGGATCGCGTAGCGCTCGGCCTGGGTGCAGTCCATCGGATGGGAGGGATCGATCTCCGGTGCCCAGAAATGCATGATCGGCAGGTTTTCTGATGAACAACATCCACCCGGCAACCCTAGCCGGGGGGATCGGGCCGTGCCTGAGGACCGCCGTCTTCACGCCTCTTCATGAGAAGCGAAACATTCAATGAAACCTGGTTGGAGGGTGGCGCGGGTGGCCCCTAGTTTCGATCGGCGCCAGTTTCTCCCTCCCCGAGCCCCTCCAGGCCCCGGCCACCTCTTCAGTCCAGGCCCCGGCCACCCGTCCGGGCCCCGGCCACCCGTCGGACCACGGCGCTCCTCCCTGCCCTTCCCCAACTCCAACCCATGGCCCTGCTCAAAGCTCCCGTCCTCGGCATCGAGCGTTACGCCAATGATCGTGACAAGGAAAACTGGGCTCACGCCTCCAGCGAGGATCGCAACACCATCATCCGTGCCGTCTATCAGCAGGTGCTGGGCCATCAGTATCTGATGAAGAGCGAGCGGCTTGAGGGGCTGGAGTCGCTGTTCCGCAACGGTGATCTGAGCGTGCGGGAATTCGTGCGCCAGGTGGCCAAGAGTGGCCTCTACAAAGCCCGCTTCTTCGAGAACTGCAATCCCTATCGCTTCATCGAACTCAACTTCAAGCATCTGCTCGGCCGGGCACCCCACAACAAGGCCGAGATGCTCCACCACTTCACGATTCTGCAGGACGAGGGCTACGACGCCGAGATCGATTCCTACCTGGACAGCGACGAGTATCTGGAGCGCTTCGGCCAGGATGTGGTGCCCTATATCCATGGCTGGGACTATTCCAAGGGCCATGAGGGGCGCCAGTTCTCCTGGCTGATGCAGCTGGCGCGCGGCGCCGCCGCTTCGGTGAAAGGGGATGCAATGGGGGTCCAGTCCCGCCTCAACAAGGTGGTGCACAAGAACCGGCCGATCGCAGTGAATCCGCCCAGCTCCGGGCCGGCCTTCTTCCGCTCCGCCATCGGCACCGGCGTCTACGACGGGGAACTGGGCACCAGCGTGGCCGTGTTCAACAGCGACCGCCGCGACCTGGTGGGGGGGCTGCCGGTGATGGCCGGCACCCGCAGCAGCGATGGCGCCAGTGGTCGCCTGGTGACTCTGCTGGTCACCGGGGTGGCCGACAACACCTATTCACGCACGGCTGAAACCGTGATCCGGGTTCCTTTCACCCGCATGAATGAAGCCCTGCAACGGGTGGGACGTCTTGGCGGCCGTGTGGTGGAGGTGCGGGTGAGCTGAGCTCCACACTGGTGGGGAGTACCCCTCAGGAGGGGGCCGACATGTTTCTGAAAATCCACCACGACGACGACGCCAGCCTTGTCGAGGTGCTCGACCTCCAGCAGCTGTTCGATCCCTTCGCCACCCAGGTGAAGGCCAGGATGCACGCCGGCGAGGAGATGGGGGATCCCCAGGCCTTCACCAAGGCCAACCTCTTCTTCCCCTCCGGCGAGGATCTTCCGCGCTGCTGGGTGGATCCCCACTACGCCGCCGGCTGACCCCGGCGGCTGATCGCTACACCCCGAGGCCCTCGGTGGGCAACAGCAGATCCATCAGCGCACCACCTTCGGGGTGGTTGCTGGCCTGGATCCGCCCGCCGTGGGTCACGGCGATCTGCTGCACGATCGACAGGCCCAGGCCGCTGCCGGCGCGCTGGCTGCGCGCCCGGGCCGGATCGCCCCGGTAGAAGCGCTCGAACATGTGCTGGAGATCGTCCCTGCTCAGGCCGGGGCCGTGGTCGCGCACGCTCAGCTGGCACCAGCCCCCCCGGCTGGAGAGCGCCACTTCCACGGCTCCGCCATCGGGGCTGTAGCGCAGGGCATTGTCGATCAGGTTGAGCAGCGCCCGATGCAGGCGGGAAGCGTCAGCCATCACGATGATCTCCTCGGGTTGCTTCAGCACCAGACGCACGCCGCGCTGCTCAGCCAGCGGGCGCAGGCCGGCCCAAACCTGCTCCACAAGCTGGTGCAGCCCCACCGGCGCCAGCTTCAGTCCGCGGCCCGGCACCGTGTTCTCCAGTCGCGACAGTTCCAGCAGATCGTTCACCAGCTCCTGCAGGCGCAGCAGTTCCCGCTGCAGCCGCTCCACCAGACGGGCGTTCTGGTCGGTCACCTGGGCGGCCAGGCTGTCGCCCACCAGCAGCAGGGCCGTGAGTGGTGTCTTGAGCTCGTGGGCCACATCGCTCACCCAGCGCTCCTGCTGCTCCAGCTGGGCCTCCAGAGAGCGGCGACTCTGCAGCTGAACGCCGATCCAGCCGCCGCTGGCGGGCACCACCATGACGTCGAAATCCTGGTGGTTGAAGTGCCACTCCAGCCGCTGGGGCCGGTCATGACGCCGGGCCATGGCCACGCCGCTGAGCAGGTTGGCATCCGGGCAGATGTCCACCAGCTGCAGGCCCTCGAGGTTGCGGCCGGTCTTCAACCCCAGGATCCGCTCGGCCCTCGGGTTGAGATGGCGCACGCGACCATCGGCCGCCAGGAGCACCCACCCCACCGGCGAGGAATCGATCCAGCTGAGCAGGTGGGCGGCGCTGGGGCCTTCCCCGTCGCTGGCCTGCTCGTGCCGGTGCCAGAGAGCCCAGCGCCGGGGAGAGGGCTGGCGGCGCTCAGCCAAAGCGATAGCCGAAGCCGCGCACGGTGATCAGGTGCTGGGGTGCCGAGGGGTTGGCCTCCAGCTTCTCCCGCAGCCAGCGGATGTGCACGTCCACGGTCTTGCTGTCGCCGAAGTAGTCGGCCCCCCACACCTGCTCGAGCAGCTTGTCGCGGCTCCACACCCGCCTGGGGTATTGCATGAACAGCTCCAGCAGGCGGTATTCCTTGGGCGAGAGGTTCACCTCGCAGCCATCGCGGGTGACCCTGCATTCATCCTGGTAGAGCCGCAGATTGGCGTGCTCCAGCACCTTGTTGGTGGAGGTGGGGTTGGTGGTGCGGCGCATCAGGGCCCGGCAGCGGGCCACCAGTTCGCGCATGCCGAAGGGTTTGATCAGGTAGTCGTCGGCACCCACCTCCAGCCCCAGCACCCGGTCGGTCTCGCTGTCCCGGGCGCTCACCACCAGGATCGGGGTGTGGTTCTCTGCCGCCCGCAGCTGCCGGCACACGTCCAGCCCGCCGAGCCCCGGCAGCATCAGGTCGAGCACCACCAGGGCAAAGCCCTCCCCTTCCGGGGCGCGCTGAATCGACTGCAGGGCATCGCGACCGTTGCCGCAGGCGGTGACCGTGAACCCCTCGAGCGCCAGGGCGTCGCTGATCGTCTCTCGGATCGTGTCGTCGTCTTCGACGACCAGCAGCCTGGGTTCCATGGGCCCATTCTGTCGCTTCAGCGACGCTCCCCAGAACAGTGCATCAGCCAAGGCGATACCCCCTGCCGCGCACGGTGGTGATCAGGCGGGGGTCGGCCGGGTCATCCTCGAGCTTGAGCCGCAGCCAGTGGATGTGCACGTCCACGGTCTTGGGGTCGAGGGAGGGGCCCTCCAGTTCGCCCCACACCTGTGTCAGCAGCTCCTCGCGGGGCCAGATGCGGCGCTGGTGCTCGAGCAGAAAGTGCAGCAGCCGGAACTCCCGCGGCGACAGTGTCACCACAGCGCCGTCGCGCCGCACTTCGTGCTCCTCCAGCACCATCTCGATCGGGCCGCAGCGCAGCACGGTGCGCTGCGGCATGGCCAGCTGCCGGCGGCGCACCAGCGCGCGGCAGCGGGCCAGCAGCTCCGCCAGTCCGAAGGGTCGGCGCAGGACGTCATCGGCACCCGCATCCAGGGCACGCTCCGGCTCACGGCTGCCCACCAGCAGCAGGGGAACGGCTTGGGACACGGTGCCGGCGGCGCGGCGCAACCGCTGCAGCTGATCGTCCTTCAGCTCGGTGCAGACCACCACCAGATCGATAGCAGCGTCCATGGCCAGCAGCGCGATCGCCGCGTCAGGCTCGCTGCAGAGCTCAAGCTCGAAGCCACCCTGCATCAGGGTGTCGAGCAGGAGAGGGTCTGCACAGGAGATCGGATCGACCAGCAGCAGCCGCGGGGGCTGCTGCTGGCTCATCGGCGCTGCAGCGGTTGATGGGCGATCACCAGCCGGCGCTGGGAGTCGATGTGCAGCCAGCCCTCATCGCGCAGGGCACCGAGCACACGGGTGACGGTGACGCGGGTGGTGCTGAGGGCGCTGGCCAGTTCCTGATGGGTGAGCTTCACATTCAGCCGCAGACCCTTCTCACAGGGCTGGCCATAGTCGTTGGCGAGCAGCTCGAGGAAGCCGCGCACCCGCTCCTCGATGCGACGGAGTCCCAGCAGCGCCAGCATCGCCTCGCTCTGGCGGTAGCGCGCGGCCATGCCCTGCAGCAGGGCGATCGCCAGATCCGGGGATCCGGCCAGGTCCTCGCAGCTCAGGCAGAGCAGATCGCTGTCGTTCAGCGTGCGGGCCTCGTAGGCCTGCACGTTGCTCAGGGGCTCGCCGAAGGGTTCGTTGGGGCCCGCCAGACCCAGCAGCAGTTCATCGCCCTGCAGGGAGATGGCGCTCAGCTTCACCATCCCCCGGATCACCATCCACACGCTGCGCTTGAGCAGGGGCACGCTGCTGCCGGCGCTGAGATGCACCAGGCTGCGCTTCTCGAAGCTGGTCTCCAGCAGATCGCGGAAGCTGTCCCGATAGGAGGCTTCCAGGGACGGTGTGAACACCATGGCGATCTGGATCCGGATTTGCCTCAAGCTATGGGGATCGGCGGGACGCCAGGCAAAGGGCCGGTAGCGGCCTGTTTAAGAATGGGTTAGGGGTGTTGCCGGCGGCGGCGCAGCGATGCACTCCGGCGACTGCTAATCTCCTTCGATGCTATGTGCTCCGCCCTGACAAGGGCCCCATTCCTGAAGTCTTCGCTCCGCACCTGGCGGCCTGCAGGGTGCTGTATCGGCTTGCGTTGCTCAGGTTCTGGAACTGTGCTCTGGGCAGACCGGTGATCGGAGCTCAGGCTCTGGTGCGTTCAGCCGGGATTGATCGTCCCGTCGTTCTCGAACTCTCCGAACTGATCACTTTGTCTGGTCGCTTCGTCTGATCACTTTGTCTGATCGCTCCGTCGTCGTCGTCCGTTTCGTTCGTGTTTCAAGGCTTGCAACTGGTTCCCGATCGCAGCGTCATCCCGCGAGAGCTTCTGGCGGGGGTGGTGGTGGCTCTCGGCATCATTCCCGAGGCGATCGCCTTCTCGATCGTGGCCGGTGTGGACCCCCGGGTGGGACTGTTCGGGTCGATCTCCATCCTGGTGGTGGTGGCGCTGCTGGGCGGGCGGCCCGGCATGGTGTCGGCCTGCACCGCCGGTGTGGCGCTGCTGATGGGTGGCCTGATGCAATCCCACGGCCTCCCCTACCTGCTGGCTGCCTGCATCCTGGCGGGGGTGTTTCAGATCGCCCTGGGCTACCTGCGCCTGGCCGAGCAGATGCGGTTTGTGCCCCGCTCGGTGACTCTGGGCTTCGTGAACTCGATCGGGGTGCTGATCTTTCTGGCCCAGTTGCCGCAGTTGGGTGTAGGCCGCTGGGATCTGGACACCCCATCGCCGCTGGTGGGCGTGGAGGCCGTGAGCTGGCCGATCGTGTGGGCCCTGGTGGCGCTGGGGCTGGTGATCATCTACGGCCTGCCCCGGTTGACGAGGCTGGTGCCCGCCACCCTGGTGGCGATCGTGGTGATCAGCGTGAGCGCCGAGGTGTGGCAACTGCCGGTGCCGCGGGTGGGTGATCTCGGGGAGCTGCCCTCCAGCCTGCCGGTGTTCGCGATTCCCTCCGCCTTCGCGTCCTTTGACACCCTGGGCATCATCCTGCCCACGGCCCTGGCGATTGCGTTCGTGGGGCTGTTGCAGTCGTTTCTCACCGCCAATGTGGTGGAGGGCATGCTGGATGAGGACGCCGACTACGTGGCTGAAGCCCGCGCCCAGGGGATCGCCAACATCACCGCCGGCCTGTTCGGCGGCATGGCCGGTGCCGGCATGATCGGCCAGAGCGTGATCAATCTCGAATCCGGCGGCCGCTACCGGCTCTCCACCCTCACGGCGGGGCTGGGTTTGCTGACTCTTGTCATCACCCTCAGGGACTGGCTGGCGCGGATCCCGATGGCAGCCCTGGTGGCGGTGATGATCATGGTCTCGATCAGCACGGTGAACTGGCAGTCGTTCGCAAGGATGCGCAAGCTGCCCAAGAGCGACAGCTCGATCATGGTCACCACCCTGGTGCTGGCCCTGCTCACCCGGAACCTGGCGATCGCGGTACTGGTGGGTGTGGCCCAGGCGGGGATCCTGTTCAGCCGCAAGGTGGCCAAGGTGATTTCCGTGGACGCCACCTGGCTCAAGGATGATCATCTTTATTACTCCGTGCGCGGCCAGCTGTTTTTCGTCAGTGCGGTGTATTTCCTCTCCGGCTTCAAGCAGCATGGTTTCCCGCCCCGCGTCACCATCGACATGGCGGACACCCGCATCTGGGATCAGACCGGAATGCGGGCCCTTGACCAGGTGATCCGCAAGCGACGCCAGGCCGGCTCGACCGTGAAGGTGCTGAATCTCAACCGCGAGAGCCTGGATCTGTTCGAGCGCATCAGCGAGAGTCCCCCGGTCGTGATCGGTGCCAGCTGTGATCTGCCCGAGCAGCCTGGTTCGCTGATTTGCTGAGCTCAGTCGCCTCTCTGAAACCAGCCCAGGTGTTTCACGGCCTCCAGATTTCCTTTCCCATCGCACCCCCATCCCAGCAGACCCATGGCTGCATCCCCCACTCACATTCCTCCAGGGCCAGCTGGTTCCGGCATCTTCAACTACATCGGCCGCAACAACATCCGCGGTGATTTCTTTGGTGGTCTCACTGCAGCGGTGATCGCCCTGCCCCTGGCCCTGGCCTTCGGGGTGGCCTCCGGGGCGGGGGCCGCTGCGGGTCTCTGGTCGGCGGCGATCATCGGCCTGGTCACGGCCCTGTTCGGTGGCACGCCCGCGCTGATTTCCGAGCCCACCGGCCCGATGACGGTGGTGTTCACGGCCGTGCTGGCCACGCTCACCAGCCGCCTCGAGGATCCAGCCCAGGCCCTGGCGGTGGCCTTCACGGTGGTGATGCTCTCGGGCGTGTTCCAGATCCTCTACGGCGTCTTCAGCCTGGGCCGGTACATCACCCAGATGCCTTACACGGTGATCTCGGGTTTCATGAGCGGCATCGGCACGATCCTGATCGTGCTGCAGATCGGGCCCCTGCTCGGCCAGGCCGCACCTCCCGGCAGTGTGCTCGGCACCCTGCGGGCGCTGCCGGAGCTGCTGCAGGGCATCCAGCCGCTGGAATCGCTGCTGGCCCTGATCACCCTTGTGGTGCTCTGGTTCACACCGGCGGCCGTCAAGCGGATCGTGCCGGTGCCCCTGTTCGCTCTGATCGTCGGCACCTGCATCTCCCTGCTGGCCTTCCAGGGCGTGGAGCTGCGCCGCATCGGCGAGATTCCCGCTGGTCTGCCCCAGTTCACCCTGCCGTCCCTGTCTCCGGATGTGCTGCAGCTGGTGCTGATCAATGCCGCCCTGCTGGGGATGCTGGGCTCCATCGACTGTCTGCTCACCTGTCTGGTCTCCGACAGCCTCACCCGCACGGAACACAGGTCGGACAAGGAACTGGTGGGCCAGGGACTGGCCAACATCGCCGCAGGCCTGTTCGGTGCCCTGCCCGGTTCCGGTGCCACCACCGCCACGGTGGTGAACATTCAGGCCGGCGGGCGCACGGGCCTCTCGGGCATCCTGCGGGCGGTGATCCTGGCTGTCGTGATCCTCGGGGGTGCCCGGCTGGCTTCCCAGATCCCCCTGGCGGTGCTGGCGGCGATCGTGTTCAAGGTGGGGATCGACATCGTCGACTGGGGCTTCCTGGCCAGGGTGCCCCAGCTCTCGCGCAAGGGCGCCTTCATCACCTACACGGTGATCGCGCTGACAGTGCTGGTGGATCTGATGGTGGCCGTGGGTGTGGGCATCTTCATCGCCAACATCCTCACCATCGACAAGATGAGCCGCGTGCAGACCAGAGCGGTGAAGGCCGTGAGCACCGGCGATGATGATGTGGAGCTGAGCGACCATGAGCGGGAGGTGCTCAACCAGGGCAAGGGTCGTGTGCTGCTGTTTCAGCTCAACGGCGCCATGATCTTCGGGGTGGCGAAGACCATCAACCGCGAGCACAATGCCATCGCCGACTGCGACGCCGTGATCTTCGATCTCTCCGAGGTGTTCCATCTCGGCATCAGTGCCGCCCTGGCGATCGAGAACGCGGTGGAGGAGGCCATCGAGGCAGGCCGCAACGTGTATGTGGTGGGTGCCCAGGGCACCACCCGCAAACGGCTCGATGAGTTCAGGCTGTTCGAGAAGCTGCCCGAGGACCACACCGACCTCACCCGCCATCAGGCCCTGATCCACGCCGTGGCTTCCCTCAGCTGACCCGCCGTTCGGGTCCACAATCGAAGTTCACCCGTGCTGGAGCTGTGGGCCGATGCCAGCGATCGCCGATCGGCTCCGCCACTGGAAGGGGGACCTCACCGGCGGAGTGACCGCCGCCGTGGTGGCCCTGCCGCTGGCCCTGGCCTTCGGCGTGGCTTCCGGCGCCGGTGCCATCGCCGGCCTCTACGGGGCCACCACCCTGGGGTTCCTGGCGGCCCTGTTCGGCGGCACCCCCAGCCAGGTGAGCGGCCCCACCGGGCCCATGACCGTGATCATGACGGCCGTGGTGACGCTGCTGGTGGGGCGGTACGGCCAGGAGGCAGGGCTGGCGATGGCCTTCACGGTGGTGGTTCTGGCGGGCTGTTTCCAGGTGCTGTTCGGCCTGATGAAGCTTGGCCAGTACATCACGATGATGCCCTACACGGTGATCTCCGGCTTCATGAGCGGGATCGGCGTGATCATCATCGTGCTGGAGGTTCCCCCGCTGCTGGGGGTGAAGGTGTCCGGATCCGTGCCGGCCATCGTGGCGGCACTTCCGGGAGCGGTCTCCCAGCTCAATCCCACCGCCCTGGCACTCGGGCTCGCCACTTTCGCGCTGGTGATGCTCTACCCGAGGCGGTGGAACACCCTGCTGCCGGCGCCGCTGGTGGCCCTGGTGCTGATCACCCTGGTCTCCGTGCTGCTGCTGCCCACCGAGGCGGTGCCGCGCCTCGGTGCGATGCCCACCGGTCTGCCGCAGCTGGTGCTGCCACGCCTCGGCTTCAGCGACCTGCGCACCCTGGGCGGCTTCGCGCTCACCCTGGCGGTGCTGGGCGCGATCGACTCGCTGCTCACCTCCCTGGTGGCGGACAACATCACCCGCACCCACCACGACTCCGACAGGGAGCTGATCGGCCAGGGCATCGGCAACATCGCCGCCGGCCTGGTGGGCGGCCTGCCCGGCGCGGGCGCCACGATGCGCACGGTCACCAACGTGCAGGCGGGGGGATCCACGCCCCTCTCGGGCATGATCCACGCCCTGGTGCTGCTGGTGATCACGCTCGGGGCCGGGCCCCTGGCCAGCCCCATCCCCCAGGCGGTGCTGGCCGGCATCCTGCTGCGGGTGGGGCTTGACATCATCGACTGGAACTTCATCTTCCGGGCGCCGCTGCTGTCGTGGAAGACCACCGGCCTGATGTGGCTGGTGCTCGTTCTCACCGTGTTCTGGGACCTGATCACCGCCGTGGTGGTGGGGGTGTTCCTGGCCAACATCCTCACCATCAAGCGCCAGAACGACCTGCAGCGCGAGCAGATGCGGCGGTTGCGGGGCGGCGACGATCTCCTGGGTGACCAGCACGACCTCAGCCCGGAGGAATGCCGGCTGCTGGGGGGGTGCGGCCACCGGGTGCTGTTGCTGCAGCTGGCGGGACCGCTGAGTTTCGGTGCCGGCAAGTTTCTCTCCCAGCAGCTCAGCAGCGTGGACGACTTCCACACCCTGGTGCTCGATCTCAGCGAGGTGCCCCTGCTGGGGGTCACCGCCGCCCTGGCGATCGAGACGATCTGCTTCGACTGCCGCGACCAGCAGCGCCAGGTGATCATCGTGACCGACCGCAGCCAGCCCGTGGAGCGCCTCAACCGGCTGGGGGTGAAGCGCATCCGGGGGGTGGCGTTCATGGTGGATCGGCTCACGGCCCTGCAGGCCTGCTCCCGCCAGCTCGCCGAGGCCGCCTGAGGGCATGGGGGACTGAAGCCATGAGCTGGTTCGGTCTGGCCGAGCTGCTGATCCTGGGGCTGCTGGCCGACGGGCTGTTCCGCCGACTGGGGGTGCCGGGGCTGATCGGCATGCTGGCCGTGGGTCTGCTGCTGGGCCAGTCGGGGCTGGGGCTGATCGATCCCAGGTTGCTGGCC
>JBFLKL010000324.1:0-7361 GCA_040883175.1 Synechococcaceae cyanobacterium
ATGAGCTCACGGCCGCGCTCGGCCACTGGAACGGAGACACCCTGGCGGTGGGGCTGTTCGCCACCGACGATGAACGACCCGGGCACCCCCTGGGCAGCCAGCTGACAGCGGCCTTCGGGGCCGAACTGCAGCAGCGGCTGGAGCAGCGGCGCTTCAAGGCCAAACCGGGGGAGTGCCTGAGCCTGGAACGGCTGGGTGCAGCGCCGCGCACGCTGATCCTGGTGGGCCTGGGTGACCCGGCCGAATTCGACCTCGATGGCCTGCGCGTCGCTGCCGCCGGCGCCGCCCGCGCTGCCGCCGGCGCCGGCGCCGAGGACCTGGCTTTGGCCATGCCCTGCGAGGGGTTCGAGAGCGCCGCCGCCGGCCGGGCCATCGCCGAGGCGGTGCGGCTGAGCGGCTACAGCGACCAGCGGTTCAAGAGCGAACCCGAGCCCAGGGGACAGCCGTCCGTGGTGCACCTGATCGGCCTGTCAGCCAGCTGCGCGCAATCCCTGGAGGCTGTGAATGCCACCTGCGCCGGTGTCGAGCTCGCCCGCCAGCTGGTGGCAGCCCCCCCCAATGTGGCCACACCCCAGCACCTGGCCGACACTGCAGCCGCCATCGCCCGCGACCACGGCCTGGAATGCCGGGTGCTCGAGCGGGACGCGTGTGAGGCCCTGGGAATGGGTGCCTACCTGGGGGTGGCTCAGGGGTCTGACCTCCCTCCCAAGTTCATCCACCTCACGTACCACCCTGCCGGCGGAGTCCAGCGGCGCGTGGCCCTGGTGGGGAAGGGGCTCACCTTCGACTCCGGTGGATACAACCTCAAGACCGCCGGGTCCCAGATCGAGATGATGAAGTACGACATGGGCGGCAGTGCGGCTGTTCTCGGGGCCGCGCGGGCCATCGGTGAGCTGAAGCCCGACGGGGTGGAGGTGCATGTGATCGTGGCCGCCTGTGAAAACATGATCAGCGGTGGAGCCGTGCATCCGGGCGACATCCTCACGGCCTCCAACGGCAAGACGATCGAGATCAATAACACCGATGCCGAGGGCCGTCTGACACTGGCCGATGCGCTGGTCTACGCCTGCAAGCTCGAGCCCGACGCGGTGGTGGATCTGGCCACCCTCACCGGGGCCTGTGTGATCGCCCTGGGGGAGGAAATGGCGGGACTGTGGTCCAGCTGCGATGGACTCTCCAGGGCCCTGCAGGCCGCCGGCGCCGCCGGGGGCGAAACCCTGTGGCCCATGCCCCTGCGCAGCTCCTACAAGGCGGGGCTCAAGAGCCCCGTGGCCGACATGAAGAACACGGGTCCGCGGCCGGGAGGCGCGATCACAGCGGCGCTGTTCCTGCAGGACTTTGTGACGAAGGAGCTGCCCTGGGCCCATCTGGACATCGCCGGCACGGTGTGGAGCGACAAGGGTCGGAGTCTCGATCCTGCAGGCGCCACGGGTTTCGGCGTGCGCACCCTGGTGAACTGGGTCTGCAGCGGCGCTCCGGTGACGACGCAGGCCTAGGTTTGCCGGGCCGCCACGTCGCTCTCCAGCCCCATGGCCGTCAAGAAGATTCGCTGGTATGTCAAGGCCCAGCTTGGGGTGCTGCTGCTGCCCGCCGGGCTCTGTCTGTTCGGGGAAGCGGTGATCCGCAAAGGTCTCGAGGAACTGATCAAGCGAACCGAGCTGGCTTCAGGAGCGGGCGGAGCCCTGCCGGTGAAGCTGCTCCAGGCCCCAGGGCCATGGTTCTGGTACGGCACCTTCGGCCTGATCCTGATCAACGCCGGCGTGGGACTGATGGTGGAAAGCGGACTGCTGCGGGGCTATCCACGTCAGGGCTGAAGCATCCCGTCAGGCCACGCGGCTGAGCCGACCCGGCCCCGCTCCCCGGCCGCTCACTGCGTTGGCGTCTGACTCGAGACTGGCGATGAGATCCTCAGGAGACTCCAGGGCATGGATCTGCCAACGGGCCCGATCGGTGCAGAGGGGCAGCAGACGGTCCAGGTCATCGGCGGCCTGCTTGGGGCTGGAGTAGGGGCCCACGTGCCTGGTCTGAAGGCCATCGCGGATGGTCAGCAAATACATACCAAACCCTGCATCGCGCAGATTCAACGCTAGCTGTCGGGAACCGTGGGGCCAAGCGCCGGGGCCCAGGGTCGGGCCGTGCGGGCCCTGGCCCCCCAGAGGGCCTGCAGACGGCGATCCCTGCCGCAGGCCCAGCGGTAGTAGCCGTACCTGAGCGGATTGCGCTCAGCGTAGTTCTGGTGGTAGGCCTCCGCCGGCCAGAAGCGGCTCAGCGGCCGAATGCGCACTTCCAGCGCCGACTCGGAACGGCCCAGTTCGCGGGCCGCATGCTGACGGCTCAGCAGGGCCAGACGCTGCTGCTCGGCGCCGGCGGTGAAGATCACCGGCCGGTAGGACTCGCCACGATCGCAGAACTGACCACCGCCATCGAGTGGATCGATGTTGCGCCAGTAAGCCCGCAACAGCACCGCGAGGCTGGTGCGGCTGGGGTCGAAGCGCACGCGCACACTCTCCTGATGGCCGGTGCCGCCAGCGGAGACCTGCGAATAGGTGGGTCGCGCCAGATCGCCGCCGCTGTAACCGCTCTCAACATCCAGCACCCCGGGGAGGGACTCCAGATCGTGCTCCAGGCACCAGAAACAGCCACCCGCCAGCACGAGCTCCTGGGGCCGGGATGGCGGCTCGGCAGCCTCTGCCCCCATGGGCCATCCCCACAGGCCGGCGATCAGCACCAGCGCTGCGCCGACAGCGGCCAGCGCGCGGAGCGGATGGCAGCTCGACGGCAGGACGGTCACAGGGGGAGCGCAGAACGGGACCGGTGCTGGGCACCGGCCAGAACCTGATCGAGAATGGCGATGGCGGCCCGATCGGTCACCCCAGGCTCGCCCAGCTGGCGACGCAGGCGCCGGTAACCATCGAGCATGGCCAACCGTTCAGCACTGTCGTCCTCCAGCAGCGGCAGCGCCTGCTCCACGATGGCGGCAGGGTGGAGCGCCTCCTGAAGGAGCTCCGGCACCAGCCGCTCGCCCAGGACGAGGTTGACCGGAGAGATATGCGGCACGCTGAAGTGCAGGAGATGGCGCGCCACGAAGGCGGTGAGCCAGCTGACGCGGTAGACCACCACCTGCGGCACCCCCCGCAGGGCCAGTTCCAGGTTCACCGTGCCCGACTTGGCCAGGGCCAGGTCGGCGGCGGCACAGAGATAAGGCTTGAGCCGGTCGGCGTCGGCCGCGGGAATGACCGTGGCCGCCAGGCCGCAGCGCTGGAGCTGATGGCTGAGGCGACCCTCGAAACCCTCCAGTCCCGCAGGCACCAGCACCTGAAGGCGGGGCTGGCGGCGCTGCAGCTCGGCAGCGGCCGCAACGATGTGGGGCAGGAGGAAATGCAGCTCCTGGCGGCGGGATGCGGGCATCAGCAGCAGCACCGGAGCCCGGTGATCGAGACCCAGCTCCGCACGGGCCTGCTCACGGGTGGGTGGAGTGCCGATCGTGTCGAGCAGAGGATGGCCCACATAGGTGACGTTGGCGCCGCGGCAGCGGTAGTAGCGGGCCTCCTCCTGAAAGATCGCCAGGATCTGGTTGGTGAATCGGATCAGGTTGGTGCGCCCTTCGGAGCCGAACTTGAAGGCCCATTCCTGGGGCGCGATGTAGTAAGTGACGGGCACCTGGGGGAAGCTCCGCTTGGTGCGGAGACCAAGACTGACGTTGGGTCCCATGTAGTCGATGAGCACCACGCCATCGGGTGGCTGCTGACGAAACCAGCGCCGGAGCTGACGCTGAAGCCGCAGAGTGGGCAGCACGAACGGGATCGCCTCCAGCAGACCGATCGCCCCCATGCGGGTGGTGTCGGCCAGCAGTTCGGCTCCGGCGCGCTGCATGCGCTCACCGCCGAGGGCAAGCACCTGCAGCTTCAGGCCCCGCCGGCGAGCCTCACGGTGCAGGGCCTCCACCAGCAGCGCCCCCTGCAGATCACCCGACACCTCGCCGGTGCTCACCAGCAGGCGAAGCATCAGCGGCTCCCAGGGATGGGGCCGCGCCGGCCTGGGGCCAGCGACGCCTCCAGAAAGGCCAGCAGTTCCTCGGCGGCGGCGGTCAGGGGTTCCTGGCGCAGCTGGGCGAGCGCCTCCACCAGCGGCAGGCCCCTGCGGTAGATCACGGTCCAGGCATGCTTGAGATCCTCCAGCTGGCGTCCACCATCGCGATCGGCCAGGCCATGGCGCTGCAGGCCGATGCGGTTGAGCGATCGCACCCGCGCCGGATGCCCCTCCACCGTGGTGAACGGTGGCACATCACGCTCGATGCGACTCATGCCGCCCACCATCGCCAGGGTGCCGACGTGCACGAACTGGTGAATTCCGAGCACGCCGCCGATCACGGCCCGATCAGCGATCTGCACATGGCCCGCCACGGCCACCCCGTTGGCGATCACGATCCGGTCACCGAGCAGACAGTTGTGACCGAGGTGGCTGTAGGCCATCAGCAGATTGCCGCTGCCCACGCGGGTGACCTGGTCGTTCCTGGTGGCGCGGTTGATCGTCACGCACTCGCGGATGGTGTTGTCGTCACCGAGCTCCACCCCGGTGGGATCCCCGGTGTACTTGAGGTCCTGGGGTTCCAGACCGATGCAGGCCCCGGGGAAGATGCGGTTGCCGCGGCCCATGTGCACACGGCCATCGAGCACCACATGGGCGCCGATCCGGCAATCGGGGCCGATGCGCACCTCGGCGCCGATCACCGCGTAGGGACCGACCTCCACGCCGCCAGCCAGTTCGGCCCTTGGATCGACGACAGCAGTGGGATGGACGCGCGTGGACATCGCAATCAGTCCACCAGAGAGAACATCAGTTCACCGGAGCAGGCCAGTACGCCGTCCACCGTGGCCTCGGCCTTCACCTTGCCGAAGCGTTGACGCCTGAGGCTGAGCAGCTCACAGGTGATGCGCAGCTGGTCGCCCGGCACCACCGGACGACGGAAGCGCACGCCATCGATGCCGGCAAACACGAACAGGCCCCTCGGCAGATCCGGCATCTGGGTCACGATCAGGCCACCAACCTGGGCCATGGCCTCCACGATCAGCACCCCAGGCATCAGGGGGCGACCCGGGAAATGGCCCTGGAACTGGGGCTCGTTGATCGTGACGTTCTTGATCGCCACAGCCCGCTTACCGGGCTCATGCTCGATCACCCGATCCACCAGGGCAAAGGGGTAGCGGTGCGGCAGCAGACCCTGGATCTGCTCCACGGCGAGCAGGGGCGACCCGGATGCGACGGGGCTGTCGGCGGACGGAGGAGGCTCAGGCAAGGTGTTCAGACAGGAAGGGGGGCATGCTCGGACACGAGGGCTGCCGCCAGGGCGGTGTGCAGGCGATGGGAGCCGCGGAAAGCGAACACCTGGGCGCGGGGCAATCCAACCAGGGCAAGGTCACCCAGCAGATCGAGAATTTTATGGCGCACGGGTTCATCGGCATAGCGCAGGGGTGGATTCAGCCAGTGGGGGCCATCGCACACCAGGGCATTGTCGAGGCCCCCCCCACGGATCAGTCCTGCTGCGCGCAGCTGCTCCACCTGGGAGCGCAGTCCGAAGGTGCGGGCAGGGGCGATCTCCGCCACGAACGTGGCTGGCGTGAGCGCGAGGGAGAACACCTGCCGGCCGATGGCGGGCTCCGTGAACTCGATGGCGGCACCCAGCTGCAGATCCGCCGACGGCAGGGCCGTGACGAACCCTCCACCACCGTGAACCGTGAGGGGCTGACGCAGTGTCGGCCGAGGTGACTGGGAGGGCAGGGCCTGCAGACCCACACTGGCAATCGCCTCAACCCAGGGCAGGGCGGAGCCATCCAGCAGGGGCACCTCAGGCCCCTCCACGCGGATCTCCACCTGACGAACCCCCGTACCGGCCAGGGCCGCCAGCAGGTGCTCCACCGTGGCCAGCCGCCGTTCACCCACCTGCAGTGCCGTGCAGAGGGTGGTTTCGCACACCTGGGACGGGGCGAGCGGCAGGGCGTCCGCGGCGGGCTGATCGAGCCAACCGAGACGGTAACCGGGGAGCGGACTGGGCAGCAGCCGCAGCCGGCAGGGAGAGCCGCTGTGCAGACCGATCCCGCTGAGCTCCACCTCCCCGGCGAGGGTGTGGTCGCCGGCATAGTCGGCGGGCCAGGCTGTCACTAGAACTTCCAGCCCACGCCCAGATTGAAGCGCCACTCATCGGTGAAGTCCTCACTGGCCACCTCCAGGCGCAGCGGCCCCACCGGGGTGGTGACGATCAGGCCGATCCCAGGGGAGAAGCCCTCACCGTTCTTGCCCAGGAGACCGCCGGGATTGCCGGGGATATCGGACTGGGTGCCGAAGGTTGTGCCGGCGTCGAAGAACACCGAGCCACTGACGATGCTGAACAGGGGGAAGCGGTATTCGACGGTGAACTCGGCGAAGCTCTTGCCCACCCCGAGGTCACAGTCGGAATAGCCGCGCACGGAGTTCCCGCCGCCGAGGCAGAAGGCCTCATAGGGAGGGATCTCATCGCCGATCAGAGTGCCGCCCGAGAGCTGGAACCCCAGAGCCTGCTTGCAGTCCTCGGGCTCGCCGGGCTCGGGGCGGCAACCCTTGTAGATCTTCAGCCAGTTGACCGGGATGAAGTGGCTGATGCTGGCGCGGATGCGGTTGAAGGTGGGCGAGTCGTCACCGACCGAGAGGAACTGCTCGGTGCTGAGGCTGAGAAAGTTGCCGCGGGTGGGGTTGCGTGGATCATCCAGGCTGTTGTACGTGGCCCCGATGCGGAAACTGAGCAGCTGGTTTTCGGATGCGCAGTTGAAGGCGATGCAGATCACCTGGCGGCTGGACACCACTTCAGGCGACGTGTTGGCACCCACAACGGCCTTGGAGAACTCATCGCCGGAGAAGTTCATCGGCGTCACCTCCTGACCGCCGAAAGCCAGCACCAGCCGCCAGGGGGCATCCTTGAAGGGATCCCCCCCGTTCAGGGGGCGGACGAACTGCACGCTGGCGCCCACACGCTGGATGGCGACACTGTCGAAATCGGTGCGCACCAGCAGGTTGCCGTCGCCGACGTCAACGGGGTCGTTGGTGACCACCTCGAAATCAGCCCCGCGAATGCGCTGGGAGCCATTCGTGAAGACACTGTTGCGGCTCTGGTAGATCTGGGGGATCTCACGGGTGAAGAAAGCCCGTGCCCGGAACGAGGTGCGATAGCGATCACCCTTGATCCAGGGATCGGAGAAGGTGATGTCGCCGAGGCCGCCGAACTGGCCGTAGGAGAAATTGGTGCCCAGGTCCCAGGCCCGGCCCAGCAGGTTGCTCTCCTGCAGGGAGATCTGGCCGAACACCCCCTGACTCTGGCTGAAGCCCACACC
>JBFLKL010000325.1:0-3171 GCA_040883175.1 Synechococcaceae cyanobacterium
CGGCCCCGGCACGGGCAGCAGGCTGGGCCGGCCCAGGGCACGCCCCAGTTCGGCGGCGAAGTCGGCCATGGTGACCGGCTGCGGAGCCACGGCGTTGTAGACGCCGCTGTAGCTGTCGTCCTCCAGGGCGGTGGCGATCAGACGGCAGAGGTCGTGGCGATGGATCCAGCTCATCCACTGGCGCCCACTGCCCACGGGGCCGCCGAATCCCAGCCGGAACACCGGCACCATCCGGCCCAGGGCACCGCCTTCGGGCCCCAGCACGATGCCGATGCGCAGGATCACCAGGCGGGTGGCGGCCGGCACGGCGGCGGCGGCCCCCTCCCAGCCTTGGCAGATCTCGGCGAGGTAGTCGTGGCCAGGCCCGCTGGCTTCGGTGAAGCGGACCTCGCTGCTGGTGCCGTAGTACCCCACCGCCGAACCGTTCACCAGCACCCCCGGGGGGGCATCGAGCTGGTGCAGAGCCCGCACGAGATGCTCGGTGGTGGCCACCCGGCTGGCCATCAGCAGCTCACGATGGGCCGGCGTCCAGCGCTTCTCGGCAATCGGCTCTCCGGCCAGGTTCACCACCCCCTCGGCGGCGGCCAGTGCCTGCAGCAGGCCCTCGTGCTCCCAGCTGGCGGGCTGGCTGGGATCGAGCTGGAGACAGGCCAGGCGGTTGCCCACCAGCTGGGGGAAGGGCTCGGCCTGACGGCTCACCAGGGTGAGACTGTGGCCCAGCTCCATCAGGAAGGGCACCAGCTCGCGGCCCACGAACCCTGAACAGCCCAGCAGCAGCAGTCGCACGCGTCGATCCCCCCGTGTCGGGGGAAGGCTAGGCCGGCTCGGTGAGCCCCAGCCGCCTGGCCATGGGTACCAGGGCGACGCCTTGCAGACCCAGACCCAGCAGCACCACACCGAGGGCCAGGGGCGGCATGGCGCGTCCCCAGGAGATCGGGGAGGCGGCGGCCTGAATCGCCAGGGCGATCGGCACCGCCCCTCGCAGGCCCGAGCAGGCCACGAACAGCTTTGCGGCGGGGTCGAAGCCCGCGTTCACCAGCAGCAGCTGCACCATCAGCCAGCGCACCAGCAGCATGGCGGCGAACAGCAGTACCGCCCACAGCACCTCCCGCACCACATCCTCCGGCTGCACCACCAGCCCCATGCAGAGGAAGAGCATCAGCTCCGCCATCTTGGCGAAGCCGGCATGGGCCTCTTCCAGCACCGGGCGGTCGCAGTCGCCGGCGTTGCCCAGCACCAGACCGGCGATGTAGGCCGCCAGCAGGCCGGAACCCCCCAGCAGCTGGGTGGCGCCCACCAGCAGCAGCAGCACCGCCAGGCTGAGAACCGGCAACAGTGGACCGGTCGTGGAGGAACGGCCCGCCAGCAGCTGACGGGCCAGGCTGCCCCCGAGGAAACCGAGCAGGGCGCCGAGCAGGAACTGACGCAGCACCGCGGCCACCAGCTCGGCGGGGCTGCCGGAGGCCTGGCCGGAGGCCATCGCCAGGGCCAGGCCGGCCAGCACAACCGCCACCGGATCGTTGAACGCCGATTCGGTTTCGATCAGATCGATCAGGCGCCGCGGCAGGTGGTTGTTGAGGGGCCGCAGCAGGGCGATCACCGCGGAGGCGTCGGTGCTGCACACCATCGCCCCAACGAACAGCGCCAGGGGCAGGCCGAGGGGGATGGCGAACACGGGCAGGGGGATGCTGCCGAGGGCCAGCACCAGCAGCGTCAGCAGCAGGGCGGTGAACAGGGAGCCGAGGGTGGCCAGGCGCAGGGCCGGCCGCAGCACCGGGCGCAGCTCCCGCCAGTTGGTGGTGAGGCCACCGAAGAACAGCACCAGCACCAGGGCCACCTGGGCGATCTGGTCGGCATGGCCGAGGGAGAGCAGCGGCGGGCCCTGGTCCGGCATGGCATCGACGCGGTTGTCGGTGAGCAGGCCGAGCAGCAGCACCAGCAGGATCCCGGGTACGCGGATGCGGGCGGCGATGTCGTCCAGCAGCACCGCCACCAGCAGCAACGCCCCGAACACCGTCAGGAACAGGGCGAGGGTGGGGCTCAAGGGAGGAGATGCGCTGGATGGGTCCTAGCCTGGCGGTAACGCTCCCGCCATCGCCACAGACCCCCATGGCCGAAACACCCAACCAGGCTGACCAGGTCCCAGCCGCTGTGGCGGCCCCGGCGAAGCCCGCCCTGAAGAAGGGCGCCCTGGTGCGGGTGAAACGCCAGACCTACGCCGGCAGCCTGGAGGCTGCCGCCAGCGACACCGAGGCACCGGACTACATCTTTGAGGGCCCCGGGGAAATCCTGGCCCTCAGCGGCGACTACGCCCAGCTGCGCTGGCGCCGGCCCGTGCCCGATGTGTGGCTGAGGCTTGACCAGCTGGAGTCCTTCCCGGGCTGAATCAACGCTGCAGCTGCCGACGGCTCTCCTGCAGCCGGCGGCGCCGCAGGCGAGCTTTGCGCAGGAGCTCGCGTCCATCCCGCAGGTAGGAATCCACATAGCCCATGGTGAAGCGTTCCAGATCGATCAGAGCGTCCTTCACCAGGCTCAGGCAGTGATAGAGCTCCAGGCCGAACTCCTGCAGTCCTGCGGGGCAGGGCTGGGAGCGGTACAGATTCTCCGCCCGTCCGATGCGGGCCTGGCTCTGCTCGAGGAACGTGCAGAAGGCCTCCATGATCGCGTCGTCGTAGGGATCAGCCGCGAGGGCGCGCAGCTGGGCCGGGAAGGGGTTCACCACCTGGCCGAGCAGGCGATCGACCGGGGCATAGACCTGCCGCAGCCAGGCCAGCCGCAGCTCTTCTGACGCTGTGGGGACGGCGGCGGCAGAGCGGGGGCCAGCCCCGCCTGAGGCCGTGGATGCTCCGGCCGCTGCGCGGTGGCGATCGAAGCGGAGGCGGCGCTCCTGGTCGCCGAGCACTTCCCAGGCCGCGTTCAGAGCCAGGATCGTGGTGTCATCACCACCGGCATCGGGGTGGTGCTGTTTGACAAGGCTGCGGTCGGCGGCGAGATGGGGCTCACCCTACGGAACCCGCAGCGCCAACAAAAAACCCCGGACGGAGCCGGGGTTGGCCGAGGACGACCGGGGACGTGTGGAAGGAGATGGTTGATTGAGGAATCCCCGGGGCAGGCAAAGGTGTGAGGAGCCTGGTCCAGGGGATTCGGGTGGATCAGAAGGTGAAGGTGGTC
>JBFLKL010000069.1:0-3098 GCA_040883175.1 Synechococcaceae cyanobacterium
CACAGCGGGGCGGAGCTGAGCACCTCCTGCATCAGGGCGTAGACCCCGAGATAGCTGACCAGCTTCAGCAGGCCCTTGGCCGCCGCGGCCGGCACCGGCGAGAAGCCGGTGGCCACCAGGGCCACCGCCAGGATCACCAGGATCCAGGCGTTGATCGCGCCGATCCCCCGGGGTGGGCGGCGCAGCGCCAGCAGCAGCCACAAGGCCCCGCTGGCCAGGATCAGCAGGCTCATCCCGGCACGGCTCACCAGCGGCAGGCCAGCCATCAGTGCACAGAGCACCAGCCCGCCCAGGGCCACCAGTCGGCTGCCGACAGGACCCACCCGCCACCCAGCCAGCAGGCCCTGCCAGCGCAGCAGCAGCGGCGGTGTGGGAGTGAGGCTGGATTCACCCACGGCAGGCCCTGGCTGGTTCAGCGGCGATTATCGGTCGCTGCGCCGGATGGCATCTGCAGCGCGGCCTCCGCCTGCGTGGAGAGCATTGACAGCCCGGGCGGGACCTGGTCGTTGCGTCGGAACAGCACCCGGTACACCGGCAGACCCTGCCGGATCACATGGGTTTCGCGCTCGGTGGGCACCGGCAGCGGATTGGCGCCGCGCCAGGGCCGGGCATCCTCCACCGGTCGGCTGAAGCAGCCTGAGGCCTCCACCAGGTTCACCATCGGCTCGATCACCGCCAGCACATCGCTCTGCAGAAACAGCTCCCGTCCCCGGGCCAGGGCGGCTGCCAGAGCGAGCAGCAGCGCCGGCTGCAGCACCCGGCGCTTGTGGTGCTTCTTCTTGAACCACGGGTCGGGAAACTGGATGGTCACCCGCTCCAGCTGGCCCGGCTCCAGCCTGGACAGCCAGTGTTCGAGGCTGACGTTGGCGTTGCAGAACAGAAAGTGGAGGTGCGTCAGGCCCAGCGCCCGGCGATCGGCTTCGGCGGCCTCCACCAGGGCCTGCCGGATCTCCACGCCCAGGTAGTTGCGCTCCGGTTCTGCTTCGGCCAGGGCCAGCAGGAACCTGCCCCGGGCGCAGCCGATGTCGAGGTGGATGGGCCGGTCCGGATCGGCGAACAGCTCGGCCGGCGGCGGCAGTGCCAGCGGCCGCTGGTGGAAGCGGCTGAGCGGATTGACGTGCTGCCGCACCATCAGGGGGCAGTGGGCACCAGGAAGGCCCAGCTGGCGGTGTAGCCGTGCAGGTGGGTGCTGCCGGCCACCGGGCCGATCTCGCCGTTGCAGAAGGCGCCGGCCACCGGCAGTGTCCCGAACACCTCACGGGCCACGGTCACGTCTCCGTCGGGGCAGCCGTAGAGCCCCTGGCCCCGTCCCAGGCAGGCGAACAGCAGGGCGGCCAGGGGTTCCCCGGGCCGCCGGTGCTGCCGGCGCAGCAGCTGCTCAAGCTCCTGCCGTGAGGCGGTGCCATCCCGCAGCTGGAACTGCACCTGCTGTCCCACCCGCATGCGCTCGGCCACGGCCACAGCCCCGTTGCGGGGATCGACTCCGAGCAGGTTGCGCACCAGGAATGTGGGCGCCTCGCCGTCGCCGCCGTTGGGCTCAAGCCGGAAGCTGTCCCTGCCCACGCCCAGAAACAGCGAATGCTTCACCAGCTCCCGTTCCCGGGGGCTGAGCCTGGTGAGGATCGCCTGCAGCGCCGCCACCGGTGTGCTGTGTTGCTCGCCGCGGCTGAGCTTGAGCACCACATTGCGCTGGGCCTCCTCCACCTCGAACACCGGCCCGATCGGCCTGCAGCCCTGGGCCACCACCGGATCGAGACCCCAGCCGCCGTCGATCAGACAGCCCACCGCGCCGCCACACACCTGGTTCTCAAACAGCAGCGAGCTGCGGGAGGCACTGTGGGGGCAGGCGATGCCGCCCAGCTTGGTGGCATCCGGACAGGCGTAGTCCAGGCCGCTGATCAGGTCATTGATGCCCTTGAAGCCGGGATCCACCAGCAGCAGCATCGAGCGGCTGGCCGCCAGGTCGGCCGCCTGACCGGACGGACCCAGCAGGGTCAGCCAGGGGGCGGCGGGGCCGTCGAGGTCGGGCAGCTGTCCGGACGGGATGGCAAAGGGGTGCAGCCGCGCCCCTGGCAGGCGCAGCAGCGTCACGCTCAGGCCGGCCTCCCGCTCCAGCTCCCGCGGTGCCGCTTCCGGGGCGGTGCCGATCACCCCGCCGGCCAGGCAGCCCAGCCAGTGCTCGGCCTGGATTCGTTCCCGGAGCAGGGGCAGCAGCCGGGGCAGGTCGCTGGCATAGCTGGCGGACACGAACACCAGGGCCAGATCGGCAGGACCGGCGGGTCGCAGCTGGCGGGCCACGCCGGCGACGGCCGTCTCCAGGGAGGCGTCGGTGGCCAGGGCCGTGCGGCACCAGGGCTGAGTGCCATGGGATCCCAGCCGACAGCCAAGCCAGCCGGAGAGGGGAAGAGCAGCCATGGCTCGACCTTATCGCCAGAAGGGAGGGTCGGATAATGGCGTCTTCCCGTACAGCCGCCGTGTCGGACACGCTCTACCGCTCTCTGGTGTGGCTCGACGTGCGGCTCGGGGTGCTGTTCAGCCTGGGCGTGCCGCTGGTGCTGCTCGTCTGGGCTGCCCTGCGCCGGGAGCGCTCCCTGGTGCGCCTGCTCGGCCTCTACTGGAAAGTGGCCAGCCTGCTGCTGGTGGCCACCCTGCTGCTCACCGACCGCCGTCCGCTCGCCTTCGTGCTGCTGGTGATCGCACCCCTGCTGGTGGTGGTGAGTCTGTGGTTCTGGGTGGATCTCAACGAGGAACTGGCCGACCTGCCGCCCTGGCGGGCGCTGCCGCTCACCACCCGTATCTGGCGCTGGAGCCTCAGCTTCTGGGCCCTGCTGAGCGCCACCTTCAGTGCCACGGCCCTGGGCTGCCTCGAGACCGGTCTCAGGGCCACGGCCCGCTGCAGCCCGTGGATGGAGGCGCCGATCCGGCTGCACAGTCATCTCGAGAGCGTGTTCGCGTTCGTGTTCGGCGGCCAGTGGACTCCTGCCGTGGCCGCCTTCGTTGGCTACCTGGGGCTGGTGGCCTACGCGGTGGGGCTGCTGCAGTGGCTGCTGGTGCGCCTGCCCCGCCTGGGCCGGGTGGCGGGCGAGTTCTGAGGTGCC
>JBFLKL010000070.1:0-8627 GCA_040883175.1 Synechococcaceae cyanobacterium
CCGCTCTGGCGCCAGGCCAGCAACAGGGGCTCCAGGGTGGCCTCGAGGCTGTCGAGCGGCATTTTCTCCAGATAGGGCTCGGCCAGGCGGCTCAGCTGGCCGCTGCCACCCAGCCACAGCTGGTACTGATCCACGCCGCTGCCCACCAGTCCGAGCTCCGCCATGTAGGGGCGTGCGCAGCCGTTGGGGCAGCCGGTCATGCGCACGAGCACCGGTTTGTCGATCTGAAGGCGGTCGAGCAGGGATTCCAGGCGGTCCAGCACCGCCGGGAAGATGCGCTCCGATTCCGTCACCGCCAGCCCGCAGAGGGGCAGAGCCGGGCAGGCGATGCCGTGGCGGGAGAGCAGCGAGGTCTGATCGGGCTTGTCCCAGCCGAGGCCCGCCAGTTCGGCCTTGAGGCTGGAGCGCTGGGCAGTGCCGATGTTGCAGAGCAGCAGGTCCTGATTGGGGGTGATGCGCACCTCGAGCTTGTAGGTGTCCACCAGGCGCCGCAGCCCGGCCTTGCGCTCACCGCTGAGACGCCCGCAGAGCAGGGGCAGTCCCACGAACCAGAGCCCGGGACTCTGGCGATGCCAGCCCAGGTAGTCCTCGAGCTTGCGGCGCGGCTCGTCACGCAGGGGCCTGATGGGGTGCTCGAAGTACACGGAGCGCAGCTGCTCGCGGAACCAGTCCACACCGTGGTCGTGGATCAGATATTTCATGCGTGCATGGCGCCGCTGCTGGCGATCGCCGTGGTCGCGCTGCAGCGCCACGACCGCCTGCACCAGATCGAGCACGTGGTCAAAGGCCACGTAGCCGAGGGGATCGGCCGTGCGCGCGAAGGTTTCCTCCTTGTTGTGGGTGCGGCCCATCCCACCACCCACATAGACGTTGCACCCCTGGGGCCTGCCCTGGGGATCGCAGAACAGCACCAGGCCGATGTCCTGGGTGAGAAGGTCCACAGAGTTGTCGCCCGGCACAGTCACGGCAACCTTGAATTTCCGCGGCATGTAGGTGCTGCCGTAGAGCGGCTCTGCAGCGTCGCCGCTGAACACGGTCCCCTCGGCCTGCCGGTCCTTCACCTTGCGCACCGGTGTGGTGGGCTTGATGCGGTAGCTGAGGTCGCCGTCCACCCAGAGATCGAGGTAGGAGCCCTCGGCAGCCTGGGGGGCCAGCAGATCGGCGATGTCATCGGCAAGCTCACGGGCGGCCGGGTAGGCGCCCTTGGCATAGGGGGCCGCCGGTGCCATCACGTTGCGGTTGATGTCACCGCAGGCCGCCAGGGTGGAACCCAGGTGCCTCACGATCGTGCCGATCACCTCCTTGAGGTTCTCCTTGCGTACCCCATGCATCTGGAATGCCTGGCGGGTCGTTGCCCGCAGGGTTCCATTGCCCAGGCGATCGGCAAGCGCATCGAGTGCCAGATAGAGATCGGCTGGGATGCGCCCGCCGGGGCTGCGCAGGCGCAGCATCATCTGCCAATCCTTGTCGCGACCCTTCTGTCGGTTGTCACGATCGTCCTGCTGGTAGGACCCGTGGAACTTGAGAATCTGAACCGCTGGCTCAGTGAAATTCGGCTTGTCATTGCCCAGTTCCGTGCTCAGCGGCTCGCGCAGATGGCCACTGCTGGCCTTGAGCTGCTCGAACTTGGTGGGCTCGCTGTTGCGGATAAGCGACTGGGTGGACCCGGCAGGCACCTTGGCAGACACGGTCACGCGGTCGATCCTCAACCCGTCGACCGTAGCGAACGGGAGTGGCAACGGGCCGGAGAACCGGCAGCGGATCAATTCATAGAGTTGGCGGCTGTCGTGGCTGCGTTCCGTGTCATCGTTTCTGCTGGAGATCGGAACCGAGGAGCTGCCCGCCGATTTCGTCCGCCTGGCCCTGCCCCAGCTGCAGGGGCTGGTCGGTGCAGATCTGGCCGAGCAGCGTCTGGAGCCGGCGTCCCTGGCTGTCACCGGCACACCACGCCGGCTGGCGGTGCTTGCCCGGGGGCTGCCGACGGCGCAGCCGGACAGGGAAGAGGAGCGCAAGGGCCCCCCGGCGGCCCAGGCCTTCAGGGATGGCCGCCCCACCCCGGCGGTCACCGGCTTCGCTCGGCGCTGCGGGGTGGATCCCGACGCCCTCGAGGTGCGGGACACGCCGAAGGGTCCGTTCGTGTTCGCCCGGACGGTGGAGCGGGGAGAGTCCAGCGCGACGGTGCTGGTGCGGCTCATCCCCACCTGGATCCAGGCGCTGCAGGGTCGGCGCTTCATGCGCTGGGGGGCCGGGGAGCGGCGCTTCTCCAGACCCATCCGCTGGCTGGTGGCCCTGCTCGATGCCGAGGTGCTGCCGGTGCAGCTGGACGGCTGTGATCCTCCGGTGGAGGCCGCCGCCATCAGTCGGGGCCACCGCCTCACCACTGAGGCTGTGACCATTCGCTCGGCCGACAGCTACCAGGAGGATCTGGCTGCCGTGGGCGTGGAGGTGGATCGGCAGGCGCGGGCCCAGTGCATCCGTGCGGCCGTGGACGCCGCCGCCGAGCAGCACGGAGCCCGGCCGGATCTGCCAGCCGACCTGTTCAACGAACTGGTGGATCTGGTGGAGGCACCCCTGCCGATTGAGGGGCGGATCGATGATCGCTATCTGGATCTCCCACCGGAAGTGCTGAGCACGGTGATGCGCGCCCATCAGCGCTACGTGCCTCTCTACGAGCGCCAGGAGGTCACCGATCCCCTGGCCCAGGGCGCCCGCGGGGTCCTGCAACCCCTGTTCGTCTGCATCGCCAGCGGTCGGCCCGAGGCCAGAGCCACCATCCGGCGTGGCAATGAGCGGGTGCTCAAGGCCCGTCTGGCCGATGCCGAGTTCTTCGTGAACGCGGATCGTGCCACCGCCAGCATCGATCGCCGTGACCAGCTGGCCCAGGTGACCTTCGCCGAGGGGCTGGGCTCGTTGCGTGATCGTGTGGAACGCCTGGAGTGGTGCACCGATGTGCTCCTGGAGCACCTGCGCCTGTCCGCTGCCACAGCGACCCACGCGCGCCGCGCCGCCCATCTCTGCAAGCACGACCTGGTGAGCCAGATGGTGGGCGAGTTCCCCGAGTTGCAGGGGGTGATGGGGGGGAAATACCTGCTGGCCGAGGGTGAGGCCCCCGAGGTGGCTCTGGCCGTGCTGGAGCACTACCGGCCCCGCGGCGCCGGCGACCAGTTGCCCCACTCCGACGCTGGAGCGGTGGTGGCCCTGGCCGAACGGCTGGAGCTGCTGCTGAGCATCTACGCGAAGGGGGAGCGGCCCAGCGGCTCCTCCGACCCCTATGCCCTGCGCCGGGCCGGCAATGGGCTGCTGCAGATCCTCTGGGATCGCCAGTGGGACCTCGATCTGCTGGCACTGCTCGAGCGCGGCGCGACGCACTGGGCCGAGCGCCTGCCCCACTTCGCCATCGATCCGGCCGCCCTCACCGGCGAGCTGGCCGAGCTGCTGCGCCAGCGCCTGGCGAGTCTGCTGGAGGACGAAGGGGTGGCGCCCGATCTGGTCCAGGCCGTGGCTGGAGAGGCAGTGCCCCGCGAGCGTCTTCTGCGCCATCCTGCCGATGCCCGGGTCCGCGCCGACCTGCTGGTGGATCTGCGGGCCACCGGACGCCTGGAGGCCGTGCGGGCCGTGGTCACCCGTGCCGCGCGACTGGCGGAGAAGGCCAACCTGCCCGTCGACCAGCTGCAGGTCACGGGCAACGTGGATGAGCGACTGTTCGAGCAGCCCAGCGAGGCTGCCATGCTGGCGGTGCTGCGACAGCTTGAGCCCCTGGCGCAGGCCGGTGACGCCGAGCGCTACAGCGACCTGGCCTCAGCCCTGGCCGGAAGCGCCGCGACCCTGGCCGACTTCTTTGACGGCCAGCACAGCGTGATGGTGATGGTCGAGGACCCGGCCTTGCGACGCAATCGGCTCAACCTGCTGGCCCTGCTCCGCAATCAGGCTGCGGTGCTGGCCGAGTTCAGCTGCATCAGCGGCTGAACTCGGCCAGGGTTCACCGCTCAGGCCACCCCGGCGGGCTCCCGTTCGCCGCTGCTGGCCGTGGTCACTGCGGCGGGCCGGGCAAGCTCAGCTGCCTGCTTCTTCTCCTTGGAGGCATTGATGCCACCTTTGATGCTGCTCACCGCCAGCAGGGCGTTGACCTCGGCGTCATCACGGACGGTGCTGGGCACCGGCTTGTAGGTCTGGGGCGCCAGGGCGTTGCCGCGCAGCACGGCGCCCAGGGTGAGCAGCGTCAACTTGAGCTGCTGCCAGGGATTCATGGCCACCACCCGCTTGTAGAGGTAGCTGTCGAAGGTGAGACGCTGCACGTCCTTGTCGTCGCACATCTCGACGAAGGCCTCACGGGCTGCATCGTTGCGGTAGAAAATGTTCTGCAGGATCTCCAGCACCTTGTAGGTAGCGCCGTACTTACGGTCCCATTTCTTCAGGTATTTCCTGAGGTCGGCTTCGCTGGGGATGCGCTCGCCCCCGTTGCTGGCCTCCACGATCTGTTCGGCGCACATCCGTCCACTCTTGGCAGCGAAGTAGATGCCTTCGCCCGAGCTCTTGGTGACATAGCCCGCGGCGTCACCCACCAGGGCCATGCGGCCCACCACCCGCCGGGGGCGGGGATGCTCGGGGATCGGGTGGGCTTCAACCTTGATCACTTCGCCCTTCACCAGGCGCTTCTTGGCCCGCTCGCGGATCCCTACCTGCAGACTCTTGATCAGGGCCTGGTTTTCCTGCATCGTGCCTGTGCCCACGGCCACGTGGTCGTACTTGGGAAATACCCAGGCGTAGAAATCGGGCGAGACGTCTGTGCCGACGTACATCTCCGCGAGATCCTCGTAGTAGCTCATCTCCTGGGGAGGGAGCTTGATGCGCTCCTGGAAGGCGATGGCCACGTTGTAGTCACCGGCGTCCATGGCCTTGGCCACGCGGCTGTTGGCACCGTCAGCGCCGACGATGAGATCCACCTCCAGGGTGCGGCTCTCGCCGGTGGCCTCTCCGCCGCTGTAGTCGGAATAGGTGAGTGTGTAGGGGCCCTGGCGATTCAAACCGGTGTCAATCTTGGTGACCAGGCCGTTGACGAGGTGGGCGCCGAGATCGGCGGCGCGGTTGCGCAGGAAGGCATCCAGCACCTCACGGCGACACATGCCGATGTATTCATCCTCATTTTCAAGGTGAATATCAACCTCCCTGTTTGAGGGAGAGATCATCCGCATGTTCCGCACCTTGCGATCGATGATCGAGTCGGGCAGATCGAACTCGCTCACCATGCACAGCGGAATGGCACCGCCGCATGGCTTGGCGTTATCGAGCTTGCGCTCAAAGATCCAGGTTTCGATGCCGGCCTTGGCCAGAATCTCAGCGGCACAGGAACCGCTGGGGCCGCCGCCCACAACTGCCACTCGCAACATCGAACACTTGCCCCGTGGGGAGTTGAGAAGTGGCCGGAAGCTAACACCGTTGTCCGCAGGCCAGGGGCCTGAACCGGGCGCCCCACCTAGGATCTTCACGGTGTGTTGTCTGCGGGCGGCGCACCCCCAGTCCCGCGCGCCGTCTCCAGCCATCGCCTCGCGTCAGCCCGCATTCCCTCCCCAGGGCGGCCGTCCTCGCCGGGCCGGAATCGCCGGACCCGGCCAGGCGCGGACGGCGGACGACATCCCCGTCGCCCAGCGCAGCCAGCCTGCGGCTGTGCCGCGCTTCTCACTGCTCAGTCGGCTCGGGCTGCTCGGGCTGGGTGTGTCCGTTGCCGCTGTCGTCGCCGTCCTCACCTTCCCCGAGCCCCTGAGGAACTGGCTGACACCGCCGCCGGTGCAGGGACTGGATGCCCGTACCACCGCGGATGGTCGGCTGCTGGGCCACTTCCCCTATGCGGAAGCCTCGCCGGATGACCTTGTGGAGGTGGCTCCCGGCCAGGCCCTGCACCGTGATGCCGCCAAGGCGCTGCTGGCGATGCAGCGGGCGGCGGCTGCCGATGGTGTGGAGCTGGTGGTGCTCAGCGCCTTCCGGCCGGCCGACCTGCAGAAGGAACTGTTCTTCGACATCAAGTCAGAGCGCAACCAGAGCGCCATGGAGAGGGCCCAGGTGAGTGCCCCGCCCGGTTTTTCCGAGCACAGCACCGGCTATGCGGTCGATCTGGGCGACGCCTACGCACCCCAGAGCCATCTGGCGGAGAGTTTCGAGCGCACCCAGGCCTTTGCCTGGCTGGACGCCAATGCCGCCCGGTACCACTTCATTCTTTCGTTCCCGCCAGGCAATGCCCAGGGCGTGAGCTATGAGCCCTGGCACTGGCGCTTCGAGGGCACGGCCGCGGCCCTGCAGCTGTTCGAACCGGCGCACCGACTCAGTCGCAGCTGAACCAACCGGGTAACCGGCGAGCTGCCGGTGTGCAGCGGCGACCGAGCTCCCCCGCCTGCTGAGGCCACCGACGGCCGGGCTCCATGCCACGGTCGGCTAGGGTGGTGTGGTGAAAACGTCCCAGATCGCAGGATTTCTTAAAGTATGAGCGGCGCACATCCCGGCACGCCGATTCGCAACATTGCGATCATTGCCCACGTCGACCACGGCAAGACCACCCTGGTTGATGCGCTGCTGGCCCAGTCGGGCATCTTCCGCGACAACGAAGCGGTGCCCACCTGCGTGATGGACTCCAATGACCTGGAGCGGGAGCGCGGCATCACCATCCTCTCCAAGAACACCGCGGTCGACTACGAGGGGATCCGCATCAACATCGTCGACACCCCGGGCCACGCCGACTTCGGTGGAGAAGTGGAGCGGGTGCTGGGCATGGTGGATGGCTGTCTGCTGATCGTCGATGCCAACGAGGGGCCCATGCCCCAGACCCGCTTCGTGCTCAAGAAGGCTCTGGAGAAGGGCCTGCGGCCGATCGTGTTCGTCAACAAGATCGACCGGGCCCGGGTGGACCCCGAGATCGCCGTGGACAAGGTGCTGGATCTCTTCCTCGAGCTCGGGGCCGACGATGACCAGTGCGATTTCCCCTACCTGTTCGGCAGCGGCATGGCCGGCTATGCCAAGCCCGACATGAAGACCGAGAGCGACACCATGCGGCCGCTGTTCGAGGCGATCCTGCGTCACGTGCCACCGCCGGTGGGTGACCCCACGAAACCGCTGCAGTTGCAGGTCACCACCCTCGACTACAGCGATTTCCTGGGCCGGATCATGATCGGCCGCATCCACAACGGCACCATCAGGGCCGGCCAGCCCGCAACCCTGCTCCGCGACGACGGCAGCGTCAAGCGGGGACGCATCAGCAAGCTGCTGGGTTTCCAGGGCCTCCAGCGGGTGGAGATCGAGCAGGCCAGCGCCGGTGATCTGGTGGCCGTGGCCGGCTTTGACGAGGTGAACATCGGCGAGACCATCGCCTGCCCCGACGAACCCAAGGCCCTGCCCCTGATCAAGGTGGACGAGCCCACCCTGCAGATGACCTTTGTGGTGAACGATTCACCGTTCGCCGGCAAGGAGGGCAAGTTCGTCACCAGCCGTCAGGTGCGGGACCGTCTGCAGAAGGAGCTGCTCACCAATGTGGCCCTGCGGGTGGAGGACACCGACTCGCCCGACCGCTGGTCTGTGAGCGGACGGGGGGAACTGCACCTGGGCATCCTGATCGAAACCATGCGCCGCGAGGGCTATGAGTTCCAGGTGAGCCAGCCCCAGGTGATCTTTCGCACCATCGACGGCACGCCCCACGAGCCCTTCGAAACCCTGGTGCTGGACGTTCCCGAGGCAGCGGTGGGGGCCTGCATCGAGAAACTCGGTGTGCGCAAGGCCGAGATGCAGAACATGGAAACCACCAGCGACGGCCGCACTCAGCTGGAGTTCGTGATCCCCTCCCGGGGCCTGATCGGGTTCCGCGGCGAATTCATCCGCGCCACCCGAGGTGAAGGCATCATGAGCCACTCCTTCCTCGATTACCGGCCGATGCAGGGTGAGTTCGACACCCGCCGCAACGGCGTGCTGATCGCCTTCGAGGAAGGGACAGCCACCTTCTACGCCCTCAAGAATGCCGAGGACCGCGGCCAGTTCTTCATCAGTCCCGGCACCAGAGTGTACAAGGGGATGATCGTGGGCGAGAACAACAGGCCGCAGGACCTGGAGATCAACGTCTGCAAGACCAAGCAGCTCACCAACATGCGCTCGGCCGGCGCCGAAGAACTCGACACCCTGCAGGCACCGATGCAGATGACCCTGGAGCGCGCTCTCGAGTACATCGGACCCGACGAGATGCTTGAGGTCACACCCGAAACGATCCGCCTGCGAAAGCTGCCTGTCAAGAAGGCCGCCCGGCGGTGAGGGTCGATCCGGAAGAGGCGAGGCTGCTGGCCGATCCCCGGCTGGATGAGGCTGTCCGTCTGTTCAACGCTGCCGACTGGTACGCCTGTCATGACAGCTTCGAGGAGCTCTGGCACGAAACGGCCGGGCCCATGCGGCCGGTGCTGCAGGGGATTCTGCAGATCGCTGTGGGACAGCTGCACCATTCCCGTGGCAACCGGCGAGGGGCCATGGTGCTGACCGGTGAAGGGCTGGGACGTCTGCTTGCGGTCGAGGCCGATGCCCTGGGACTGGACCTCGGGGCCCTGCGGGCCAGCGCGCGCTCCTGGCTGGTGGCGCTGCAGAGGGAAGACGAGGAGCCCGCC
>JBFLKL010000071.1:0-3657 GCA_040883175.1 Synechococcaceae cyanobacterium
CAGGGGGAGGTGCGCCGCGGCGCCACCTACCGCCGCTCCCTCGAGCTGCTGGCCGCGGCCCGGGAGCTGGCCCCGGCCATCCCCACCAAGAGCGGCCTGATGCTGGGGCTGGGGGAGAGCCGCGACGAGGTGATCGCCACCCTGGACGACCTGCGCGCCGTGGGCTGCCAGCGCCTCACCCTGGGCCAGTACCTGCGTCCATCCCTCAATCACCTGCCCGTGGCGCGCTACTGGAGGCCGGAGGACTTTGACGACCTGGAAGCGGTGGCGCGGGTGATGGGCTTTGCCCAGGTCCGCAGCGGCCCCCTCGTACGCTCCAGCTACCACGCCGGCGACGAGGGCTGAGCCTCCCCATGCAGATGCAGATCGGTGCCTTCGCCAGCTTCAACGTGGCGATCATGGTGCTGGCGGCGGGCAAGCTGCTGCACCGGCGCGTCCGGGCGCTGAGGGAGTTCAACATTCCCGAGCCGGTGGCCAGTGGTCTGCTGGTGAGCCTGCTGCTGGGCGCCGTCTATTACCTGGGCGGGCTGGAGGTGGGCTTCGATCTGGCGGTTCGCGATTTCCTGCTGCTCTATTTCTTCGCCGGGATCGGCCTCAACGCCGACGTGCGCACCCTGCGCACGGGCGGCAGGCCGCTGCTGATCCTGCTGGCCGCCACGCTGGTGTACATCGTGTTGCAGAACCTCACCGGTGTGGCCATGGCCAGCCTGGTGGGGCTGGATCCGCTGGTGGGGCTGCTCGCCGGTTCGGTGTCGCTGGTGGGCGGCCACGGCACGGCGATCGCCTGGGGGCCCCGCTTCGCCGAGCTGCACGGCGTGCAGAGCGCGGTGGAGATCGGTGCGGCCAGCGCCACCTTCGGCCTGATTCTCTCCGCCCTGATGGGTGGACCCATCGCCAGGATCCTGATCCGCCGTGCCCCCCCGCCGGGGCCGCAACCCGGCCGCGATCCGCTGCGGGATCCGATGGCGGAAACCGCCAGACCCGGCCCTCCGATCACCAGCTTCCAGCTGCTGACCACCCTGTTCTGGCTGAACCTGAGCCTGGGACTCGGCCAGATCCTTTACACGAGCCTGACCTACCGGGGACGCAATCTGCCCCTGTTCGTGTGCGCCCTGTTCGCCGGCATCATCCTCACCAACACCATTCCACGGCTGGTGCGGATCCCCTGGCCGGCCCACAGCACCGCCCTGGCGGTGGTGTCGGATGTGGCGCTGGGGGTGTTCCTGGCGATGTCGCTGATGAGCCTGCAGCTGTGGACCCTGCAGGGAATGGGCGGGCCGCTGCTGGTGATCCTGGCGGTGCAGTTCCTTCTGGCCTTCGCCTACGCGCTGCTGGTGGTGTTCCGGGTGATGGGCCGCGACTACCAGGCCGCCGTGCTCTGCGCCGGCTTCGGTGGCTTCTCGATGGGGGCCACCCCAACGGCGATGGCCAACATGGCGGCCGTCACCCAGACCTACGGCCCCGCCGAGCGCGCCTTCCTGATCCTGCCGCTGGTGTCGGGCTTCTTCGTGGACATCACCAACTCGCTGGTGATCCAGCGCTTCATCAACTGGCTTGGCTGACAGCCACTGACCTGCGGCGGGCACTGACCTGGAGGGGTCTGCAGCGCTGGAGACCCCCCAGGGGTGATCCGGCGTTAACCGGACCTTCAACCAACCGCAGTGGTCGGGCAAGCGCGGCGGGTCGAGCATGGGGGCAGCGACCCGGCGGCGATGGCTTCGGCCAGCTCTCCATCCCCGCTTAGAACGGGACAGGCCTCACCCCTGGGCGCCACCGTGACTACGGAGGGGGTGAACTTCAGCGTGTATTCGAAATACGCCACTGGCGTAGAGCTGCTGTTGTTCGACCACGGCGAAGCGGCCGAACCCAGCCAGGTGCTGCCCCTCGATCCACGGCACCACCGCACCTACCACTACTGGCATGGCCACGTGGAGGGGATCGGGCCGGGCCAGCTCTACGGCTACCGGGTGCGGGGGCCCTGGCAGCCGGAGCGGGGCCTGCGCTTCGATGGGGCCAACCTGCTCCTGGATCCCTACGGCCCGGCGGTGCTGGTGCCGGGCGGCTACCGCCGCTGCCCGGGCCGCTGCAGCACCACCGGTCTGGCGGGCTCGATGAAGAGCGTGGTGGCCGACCTGGATGCCTTCGACTGGCAGGGGGATCGGCCCCTGCAACGGCCCCGCCATGAGTCGGTGATCTACGAGCTGCACGTGCGCGGCTTCACCCGCCACCCCAGTTCAGGGGTGGCGCCGGAGCGGGCCGGCACCTATCTGGGGCTGATCGAGAAGATCCCCTACCTCCAGGAGCTGGGCGTGACGGCGGTGGAGCTGCTGCCGGTGCAGCAGTTCGACCCGCAGGACGCGCCCAGCGGCCGTCGCAACTACTGGGGCTATGCGCCGGTGTCACTGCTGGCGGTGCACAGCGGCTACGGCTGCAGCGGCGAGCCCCTGGCGGCCCTCGATGAGTTCCGCACGATGGTGAAGGCCCTCCACCGGGCCGGCATCGAGGTGATCGTGGATGTGGTGTTCAACCACACCGCCGAGGGGGACGAACAGGGAGCCAGCTTCTGCTTCCGTGGTCTGGCCAACGAGGCCTACTACCACCTCGAGCCCGGCGGCGCCTACGCCAACTACAGCGGCTGCGGCAACACCCTCAACGCCAACCACCCGGTGCTGCGCCGGTTGATCCGCCACAGCCTGCGGCACTGGGTGGAGAACCTGCATGTGGATGGCTTCCGCTTCGATCTGGCCTCGGTGCTGGCCCGCGATGAACGGGGCCACCCCAGCCCCCTGCCGGCGGTGCTCTGGGATCTGGAGACCGATCCGGTGCTGGCCGGCACCAAGCTGATCGCCGAGGCCTGGGACGCCGCCGGGCTCTACCAGGTGGGCTCCTTCATCGGCGACAGCTGGCAGGAGTGGAACGGCCGCTTCCGCGACGACATCCGCCGCTTCGTGAAGAGCGATGCCGGTCTGGTGCCGAAGGCGACGCTGCGGCTGCTGGGCAGCCCGGACATCTACGGCCACGAGGAGCGCGAAGCCGAGCAGAGCGTGAACTTCATCACCTGCCATGACGGCTTCACCCTCGCCGATCTGGTGAGTTACAACCGCAAGCACAACGAGGCCAACGGCGAGGACAACCGCGACGGCAGCGACGACAACGCCAGCTGGAACTGTGGTGTGGAGGGGCCCAGCGACGATCCGGCAGTGCTGGAGCTGCGCCGGCGCCAGGTGCGCAACCTGCTCACCCTGCTGCTGCTGGCGGTGGGCACGCCCATGCTCTCGATGGGGGATGAGATGCTGCGCAGCCAGCAGGGCAACAACAACGCCTACAGCCACGACAGTCCGCTCAGCTGGCTCGACTGGAGCCTGCTGGAGCGCCATGCCGACCTGCACCGCTTCGTGCGCCTGCTGCTCGCCGCCCGCACCCAGGGCCGGGAATCGGTTGTCCGGAGCGACCGGAATGGGCAGGCGTTGCGGCTGTGCGACCTGCTCAGTCGGTACCAGATCAGCTGGCACGGAGTGCAGCTCAACCAGCCGGACTGGAATGTGGATTCACGCAGCTTCGCCCTCAACCTCACCAGCCTTTCGGGCCGGCTGAGGCTGCATCTGATGGCCAACGCCTACTGGGAACCGCTGCGCTTCGCGCTGCCTCCGGCGGAGG
>JBFLKL010000072.1:0-8066 GCA_040883175.1 Synechococcaceae cyanobacterium
GCCGCCGGCGAGCAGGGACGGGTGTGGTGGCGGCTGGAGCTGCGTTTCGCCGCCAGCGAGCAGGGCCTGGTGGTGGCCTGGGAGTCGCCGGGCGCGGACGCGGCGGCTGGGCACGAGCCGGTGGCCGGGGAGCTGGAGCGCCTGCAGGAGGCCTTCGGCCGCGGCCACCAGCGTCGCTTCGGCTACCGGCCGGCGTTCACGGCCGCCGATCTGGTGGTGGAGCGGCTGCTGGTGGAGCTGGCCGAGCCCCTGCGCCCGCCGCCGCCGGCCCGGCTGGCGGCGCCCGGCGCCGGCGGCGACCCTGGGCAGCCGGCGCCGGCAACGGCGGGGGCCGGAACCATGGTGCCGGTGTGGCTGGATGCCGACCGCGGCCCCCAGCCGGTTCCCCTGTGGCGGCGGGATCAGCTGCGCCCCGGCCAGGAGCTGCAGGGGCCGGCGCTGCTGCTCGATCCCACCAGCACCACCCTGGTGGAGCCCCACTGGAGCGGCCGGGTGCTCGCCGATGGGGCCCTGCTGCTGCGCCACCAGCCTCCCGCCACTGCCGGCCCGCCCGCCGGCGCCACCTCCGAGGCCCTGCCCCCGGCCGGGGCAGCCGCGGTGGCCCCAGGGGCCGCGCCCCCCGACCCCACCCTGCTGGAGCTCTACAACCACCGCTTCTCGGCCATCGCCGAGCAGATGGGGGTGCAGCTGCAGCAGAGCGCCCGCTCGGTGAACATCCGCGAGCGGCTCGACTTCTCCTGCGCCGTGTTCGACGGCCGCGGCCGCCTGGTGGCCAACGCCCCCCACATCCCGGTGCACCTGGGCTCGATGGGCGACAGCGTCGCCGCCCTGCTGGCCGCCATCGCCGCCGGCCAGCGGGATCCCCTGGCCCCGGGGGATGTGGTGCTGGCCAACAACCCCTACAACGGCGGCACCCACCTGCCCGACATCACCGCCATCACACCGGTGTTCGTCGCCGGTGCGGCCCTCTTCTACGTGGCCAGCCGCGGCCACCACGCCGATGTGGGGGGCATCAGCCCCGGTTCGATGCCCCCCTTCAGCCACTGCATCGCCGACGAGGGGCTGCTGCTCGACAACGCCCCCTTCCTGCGGCGCGGCGAGCTGGATGAGCGGGCCTGGCTGGAGCGGTTCGCCGCCGGCCCCCATCCGGTGCGCAACCCCGAGCAGCTGCTGGCCGACCTCAAGGCCCAGGCGGCGGCCAACCGCCTCGGTGCCCGTGAACTGCGCCGGCTGCTGCAGCGGGCCGGCCGCCCTGAGGTGGAGGCCTACATGGCCCATGTGCAGGCCAACGCCACCGAGGCGGTGCGCCGGGCCCTCGACCGGCTGCAGCCCGGCCGCGCCGAGGTGGAGCTCGACGACGGCAGCCGCATCGCCGTGGCCGTGAGCCTCGATCGCCGGCGTCGCCGCGCCCGCGTTGACTTCAGCGGCACCTCGCCCCAGCAGAGCGGCAACCACAACGCCCCCCTGGCGATCACCAAGGCCGTGGTGCTCTACGTGTTCCGCTGCCTGGTGGGGGAGGACATCCCCCTCAACGCCGGCTGCTTCGAGCCCCTGGAGCTGGTGGTGCCGGAGGGTTCGCTGCTGCGCCCGCGTCCGCCGGCGGCGGTGGTGGCGGGCAACGTGGAGACCTCCCAGGCGATCGCCAATGCCCTGTTCGCCGCCCTCGGTGTGCAGGCGGCGGCCCAGGGCACGATGAACAACCTCAGCTTCGGCGATGCCCGCGTCCAGTACTACGAAACCATCTGCGGCGGCTGCGGGGGCGGCCGTACCCCGGCGGGTGTGGGGTTTGCCGGGGCCTCGGCGGTGCAGAGCCACATGACCAACTCCCGGCTCACCGATCCGGAGGTGCTCGAGCAGCGCTTCCCGGTGCGGCTGGAGACCTTCGCCATCCGCCGCGGCTCCGGCGGCGCCGGCCGCTGGCCGGGCGGCGACGGGGTGGTGCGGCGGCTGCGCTTCCTGGCGCCGATGACGGTGGCGCTGCTCAGCGGCAGCCGCCGCGTGCCCCCCTTCGGCCTGGCCGGCGGCGAGCCCGGCCTGCCGGGCCGCAACCGCCTGCTGCGGGCCGGCGGCGCCGGCGAGCTGCTGAGCGGCGCGGCCCAGGTCACGGTGGCGGCCGGTGATGTGCTGGTGGTCGAGACCCCCGGCGGTGGCGGCTTCGGCGCTGCCGATCCCGCCGTTACATCGGCGGTCAATCAGGCGAGATCCCGGCAGACTGGGCCAGGTGCGGCCTCGCCAGTCCCATCCCGCCGGCCACCTCCCTGATCCCCCGCCTGAGCCGCCGACTGATGTCCCGAGGCCATCTGCAGCAGGAGCAGCGATGAGCGTTCTGATCAGCTACTCCAAGGTGCTGGAGATCACCGGCGACATCATCCGGGTGGAGGTGCCCAGCGGCGGCCACGACAGCGACGCCGCCCCCAGGTTCAACGATCTGGCCGTGGTGCAGAACGCCGCCGGGGGGCAGTCGCTGGCCCAGGTGATCGACCTGCGCGAGCACTCGGTGGCGCTGCAGGTGTTCCGCGGCACCAAGGGCGTGTCCACCGATTCCCAGGTGCGCTTCCTCGGCCATCCGATGACGGTGACCTACTCCGGCAACATCCTCGGCCGGGTGTTCCGCGGCACCGGGGAGCCCATCGACGGCGGGCCCGATCTCTCCCAGGACCCGCGCGTGACCATCGGCGGCCCCTCGGTGAACCCGATGCGGCGCGTGCTGGCCTCGAAGATGATCCGCACCAACGTGCCGATGATCGACGTCTACAACACGCTGGTGGAGAGCCAGAAGATCCCGATCTTCTCGGTGTCCGGGGAACCCTTCAATGCCTTTCTGGGGCGGATCGGCATCCAGGCCGACGCCGATGTGGTGGTGTTCGGCGGCCTCGGCCTGATCTTCGACGACTACTACGCGTTCCGCAAGACCTTCGAGGATGCCGGCGTCTTTCACCGCACGGTGATGTTCGTGAACCTGGCCTCCGATCCGATCGTGGAGCGGATGCTGATCCCCGACATGGCCCTGGCGGTGGCGGAACGCTTCGCGGTGGAGGAGGGCAAGCGGGTGCTGGTGCTGCTCACCGACATGACCGCCTTCGCCGATGCCCTCAAGGAGGTGAGCATCGCCATGGATCAGGTGCCGGCCAACCGGGGCTATCCCGGCGATCTCTATTCCCAGCTGGCGCGTCGCTACGAGAAGGCCGCCGACTATGCCAAGGGCGGTTCGGTGACGGTGCTCACGGTGACCACCATGCCCGGCGATGACATCACCCACCCGGTGCCGGACAACACCGGCTACATCACCGAGGGGCAGTTCTATCTGCACAACGGCGTGATCGATCCCTTCGGCTCGCTGTCACGGCTCAAGCAGAACGTGATCGGCAAGCAGACCCGGGAGGATCACAACCAGGTGATGAACACCACCATCCGCCTCTACTCCGGTGCCCGCGACGCCCAGCAGAAGCAGGCGATGGCCTTCGAGCTCTCCGCCTACGACCAGAAACTGATCCGCTTCGGTGATCTCTTCCGCGAGCGCTTCATGGACATCAACGTGGACATGCCCCTGGAGGCTGCCCTGGATCTGGCCTGGCAGACGATGGCGGAGTGCTTCGAGCCCGAGGAACTGCTGATGAAGCAGGAACTGATCGACAAATACTTCCCCACGCCCGCCTGAGGAGGGATCGATGAGCAGGATCACCCTCACCAAGGCCTCCCTCAGCCACCAGAAGGGGTTGCTCAGGACCTATGGCGCCGTGCTGCCGTCGCTCGATCTCAAGCGCCGCCAGATCAGCGCCGAGCGGGCCCGGGCCCGGCGGCAGCTGCAGGAGCTGGAGCAGCGCTCCCGCGACCTCGAGGCCGAGGTGGCCCGGGTGTGCCCGATGCTGGCCCACGAGCACATCCGGCTCGAGGGCCTGGCCCGGGTGGTGGAGGTGCGGCTCGGGGAGGAGAACCTGATCGGCACCCGTCTGCCCCGGGTGGAGGCGATCTCGGTGGCGGTGGCCGAGTACGGCCTGCTCAGCCTGCCCTTCTGGGTGGATCACGTGGTGGGCTGCCTGCGCGAGGCGCTCGAGATCCAGGTCCGGCTGCAGGTGGCCCGCGCCCGCATCGAACGCCTGGAGGAGGCGGAGCGCACCGTGACCCAGCGCTTCAACCTGTTCGAGAAGGTGCTGATCCCCCGCACCCGCCAGCAGATCCGCACCATCGCCATCTACCTCTCCGACGCGGAGCGGGCCGCGGTGGTGAACTCCAAGATCGCCAAGCGCAAGAAGCAGCGGGCCCAGGCGCGATGACCATCGTTCCCCTCAGCAAGGTGACCGTGATCGGCCTCAGTGCCGACAAGCAGGGTCTGCTCGACGGCCTGCAGCAGCTCGGCTGCCTGCACCTGATCCCCCTGCGGGACCCCGGGCAGGGGGCGGAGCCGTTCGTGAGCAGCCGGCCGATCGAGGACGCCCGCAAGGCCCTGCGCTACCTGGGTGACGTGCGCCGCCGGCGCCACCAGACCCGGGTGGACGCCGCGTTCGACTTCGATCGCCTGATCGGCGAGGCTCTGGCCAACCGGCGGGCCAAGCGGGAGGCCGAGGACCGGCTGCTGGCCCTGGAGGCGCGGCTGCGGCAGCTGGAGCCCTGGGGCGACTTCGTGCTCCCCGATCTGGCGCAGCTGGGAGGCCAGCGCCTGTGGTTCTACCGGGTACCCCACGCCAAGGCGAAGGCGTTCCGGCAGGCCCTGGCCCGGCTCCCCGTCCCCTGGCAGCAGCTCTATGAGAGTCCGCGCCACATCTATGTGGTGCTGATCGCGGCCGAGGAACCCGATCCCGCCGCCCTGCCGGTGGCCCGCGCCCACGTGGGCTCGGAATCCCCGGCCACGGTGCGTGGCCAGCTCGACGCCGCCCGCTCCGCCCTCGAGGAGGTGGAGGCCGAGCACGAGGCCCTCAGCCGCTGGATCTTCCTGCTCTCGCGCCATCTGGCCCGTGCCGAGGACGCCCAGGCCCGGGCCGAGGCCAGTGCCATGACCCGCGACGACGACAGCCTCGTGCAGCTGCAGGGCTGGCTGCCGCGCCGCGACCTGAGCCGGCTGGAGGCCTTCACCGCCGCCCGCGGTCTGGCCTGGCTGGCGGAGACGCCCCGGCCCGACGACGCGCCGCCCACCCTGCTGGAGAACCCCGCCGCCCTGAGCGGCGGCCAGGACCTGGTGACCTTCTACGAAACCCCCGCCTACCGCGACTGGGACCCCTCGGTGCTGGTGTTCTTCTCCTTCGCCGCCTTCTTCGCGATGATCCTGGCCGACGCCGGCTATGCCCTGGTGCTGGCCGTGCTGGTGGGTGTGCTGTGGAAGGGCATGGGCCGCAGCGCCGGGGGGCGCCACTTCCGCATCCAGGCCCTGGTGGGGCTCGGCTTCGCGCTGGTGTACGGGGTTCTCGCCGGCAGCTACTTCGGCATCGAGCCCGCCGCCGCCTCACCCCTGGCGGCGCTGAAGGTGCTCGATCTCAACGACTACAACGCGATGATGAAGGTGGCCCTGGTGGTGGGCGCCCTGCATCTGCTCCTCGCCAACGGCATCGTCGCCCTGCGGGCCACCGGCGTGGCCGGCCGGGCCCGGCCCCTGGGCTGGATGGCCGTGATCCTGGCGGGCTTCGTGCTCTACCTCGGGGCCGGCAGCGCCTGGGGCCCGCACCTGGGGGTGGGACTGGGGGTGGGCGGTCTGCTCACGATCCTGCTGCTCAGCAGCGAGCGCCGCATCGCCCATCCGGCCGATCTGCCGCTGCGGCTGCTCGATGGCCTGGGCTCGCTCACCGACATCTCCAAGCTGTTCGGTGACGTGATGAGCTACCTGCGGCTGTTCGCCCTCGGGCTGGCCAGCGCCTCGCTGGCCGTCACCTTCAACCAGCTCGCCACCCAGGTGGTGCAGTCGGGGGTGGTGCTGGCCCTGCCGATCGCCATCCTGATCCTGATCCTCGGCCACGGCATCAACCTGCTGCTGGCCGTGATCAGCGGCTTCGTGCACGGCCTGCGCCTGAACTTCATCGAATTCTTCAACTGGGGCCTCTCCGGAGAGGGGATTCCCTTCCAGCCATTTCTCAAAAAGGAGCCTGTCTCGTGAACGACCACCTCTCCCTCACCGTGCTCGGCTGGATCGGCATCTATGCCCCGGTGGCCCTCGGGGCCATCGGGGCCGCCATCGGCTGCACCATCGCCGGCCAGGCCGCGATCGGGGCGATGATGGAGGTGAGCAGCGGCTACGGGCGCTTCGTGGGGCTTTCGGCCCTGCCCTCCTCGATGTCGATCTACGGCATCGTCGTGATGTTCATCCTCAACCGGCCCGTTTCCCCCACCAATGCCGGCGGCCTGTTCGGCATCGGCCTGCTGTCGGGTGTGGCCTTTCTGGTGGCCGCGATCTACCAGGGCCTCTGCTGCGCCTCGGCGATCGCCGGCTCCAAGTCGAAGCCGGAGATCTTCGGCCTGGCCCTGGCGCCGGCGGCGATCGTGGAGGGCTTCGCCGTGTTCGCCTTCGTGTTCGCCCTGGTGGCGGCCGGCGGCATTCCCACCAGCTGACGCCGTCGCACCCCGCACTCCGTCCACGCGATCTCGCCGCTTCCCCCATGGCCCAGCAACGCTCCAGCCGCAAGAACACCCCGGTGCAGGTGGCCGCGGGAGTGGAGGAGCTGATCGCCCGTCTGCGCGATCAGGGCGTGGAGGCGGGCCGCCGCCAGGGCGAGGAGATCGTGGCCCAGGCCCAGGCCGACGCCCGCCACACCCTCGATCAGGCCCACCAGCAGGCCGAGCGGATCGTGGCCGATGCCCGCCGCGAGGCCCAGAACCTCGAGCAATCGGGCACGGAGGCCCTGGAGCTGGCCCTGCGCGATGCCGTGCTGGCGATGAAGACCCGGCTGATGGAGCGCTTCCGGGGCGAGGTGCGGCAGCTGCTGGGGGAGGAGCAGCAGAAGCAGGAGATCCTCGAGCGCATGATCATGGAAGTGGTGGGCCGGGTGCGCGCCGAGGCCGACCGTGCCGAGCAGATCGAGGTGCTGCTGCCGGAGCGGGCGGTGGGTCTGGCCGAACTCAGCCAGAACCCCGAGGAGCTGGCCACCGGTGAACTCACCCAGTTCGTGCGGCTGGTGTCCGCCGGCATGCTGCGCGACGGGGTGAGCTTCGGTGTGGCCCGCGACCTGACCTCCGGCCTGCGGCTGCGGCTGGTGGACCGGGAGGTGGTGCTCGACCTCAGCGACCGGGCGGTGGCCGATGTGATCCTGGAGCACCTCCAGCCCCGCTTCCGGGCCCTGCTGGAGGGGGTCGTGAAATGAGTCCGCGCTACACCACCCTGATGGCCAGCCTGCCGCCGCTGGGCGGGCTGTTCGAGGCCCGCGAGCCGGCCATCTCCCGCCTCAAGCTCACCAGCCGCATCGGCCTGCTGCACCCCGACGACCGCACCAGCCTCGACCGCGCCACCGGCATCCTCTCCCAGTCCCTGCTGCCGGAGGTGGGCGACGGGCAGCCTGACGGCAGCCCGCCTGCGGTCCGTCCGGCGGCCGGCGCCGATGCCCTGCTGCTGGCGGACGCCCAGCGCTTCTTCCGCGAGGTGAGCAACCCGCTGCTCCGTCAGCTGGTGCGCCATCGCCTCGATCAGCGCACGATCGTCGCCGCCCTGCGCCGCCGTCACCGCGGCGAGAGCGAGCCCCCCCGCGGCCAGGCCTGGGGATTCGGGCCGCTGGTGGCCACGATCGAGCGGAACTGGAGCGAGCCAACCCTGGGGCTGGGGGGTCTGCTCCCCTGGATCCCCGAGGCGGTGCGCCTGCTCGAGAACGACGACCTGGTGGGCCTTGAGCGCCTGCTGTTCGCGCTGATCTGGCGTGAGCTCGACCGGGTGGGCCAGGGGCACCATTTCGACTTCGAGGCGGTGGTGGTCTACCTGGCTCGCTGGAGTCTGGTGGAGCGCTGGTCGAACTACCACGCCGCCGCCGCCGCCGAGCGCTTCCGCCAGCTCGTGCGGGACGGCCTCGGCCGCTTCACCGACACCCTCGCCGTCTGCCACGCCCGATGACCGCCGCGACCGACGCCACCGCCACCGACCCCACCGCCAACGCCAA
>JBFLKL010000073.1:0-12865 GCA_040883175.1 Synechococcaceae cyanobacterium
CGGGCGGGAAGCTGAACACGGTGATCGCCAGCTTCTTCTCCGTGCGCGGCTTGATCCGCAGCGAAGCCCAGCGGATCGAGCGCTCGGCGATCGCCTCCACCCGGTCCTGCAGGGTGTGGGCCTTGCCGGTGGCGTCATCGCGGCCGGAGAGCACGATCGGTTCGATGGCGCCATCGAGTTCGGGAATGGCGATCTGCAGCGCCACCTGCACCGGGTGCAGGCCCAGATCGCTCTCCTCCCACTCCTGGGTGGTCTGGAACACCAGCGGCAGAGCCACCATGTAGGGGCGGTTGAGCTTCTTCAGCACCTCGATCGCCCTGGGATGGTCCTGGCGGGCCGGGCCGCCCACCAGGGCGAATCCGGTGAGCGACACCACCCCGTCCACCAGGGGCACCTCGGGGTTGAGCGGGTCGTAGAAGAAGGCGTTCACCGGCCTGGTGAAGTCGAGCCCGCCGCAGAACACCGGAATCACGGTGGCGCCGCGGTATTCCATCTCCTGGATCACGGCCACGTAGTGGGCCTCATCGCCGGTGACGATGTGGCTGCGCTGCAGCACCAGGCCGATCACCGGACCCTTGCGGGCCTTCTCGCTCAGGTCGGCTCGGCTGGCGCTCCAGTTCAGGTACTCCTTGATGTCCTCGAACATCCCCGGCGCCAGGGGGTGCCAGATGCCCAGGTCGGGGAACACAACCGGATCGGCCACCTGGAGCTCGGGCCGGTCCGCCCCCGCGTTGTCTCCGCCGCGCGGAAAGACGTATTTGTCGGCCAGCATCAACAGGAAATTCCTGAGGTTGTCCGGCGTGCCGCCCAGCCAGTACTGGAAGCTGAGCATGAAGGAGCGGGCGTCCTGGGCCTTCTCCACCGGCAGGTACTTCAACACCGTGGGCAGGGTGTTGAGCAGCTTCAACATGGCGTCCTGGAAACCGGCGCCGCCGGCCTCCTTGCGCTTCTTCATGAAGCTGGCGATGGCGCTCTTGCTCTGGCCCAGCTGGGCCATCGAGAAGCTGCCCAGCTTGTTGAGGCGCATCACCTCCGGCATGGAGGGGAACACCACCGCCGCCTTGAGCCGCTCGCGGTGAGGGGCCACGGCCTCCACCACCTTCTGGGCCAGGTCCTCGATGAAGATCAGCGAGGCGATGAACACATCGGCCGCCGCCACGTCGGCGCAGAACTGGGCGTAGTTCTCCGGATCGCGCAGCTCCTCGATCAGATAGCCGCTCAGCTCGATCGCCAGGGGGCCGTTCTGATCGTTGAGCGAGGTGGCCGCCAGGGTGAGGGCGTTCTGGTACTGGGGTTCGAGCACCACGTACACGGCCTTCATCACCGCACCGCTGTGGTCGCCCGCAGGGCTGACCCGACGGTTGGCGGAGCGGACCTGCGTGAACATGCGCTCGAGCTTGCTGAATTGGGCTGAGCTTACGAAGCTTGAAGCCCGCCTCGAGCGGGCTGCATAGGCTCTGCAGCAATGCTCTGCAGGTCATGACCAGCTCCGCTGCTGCCGCCCCGACCGCTGCCCCCGCTGCCGCCGCTCCGATCGCCGTGGTCGTGGCCGGCGCCCTGGGGCGGATGGGCGCGGAGGTGGTGAAGTCCGTGACGGCCGCGCCCGACTGCAGGCTGGTGGGCGCGATCGACACCGGCGCCGACAAGGAGGGCGCCGATGTGGGCCTGGAGCTGGGCCTGGGCGAGCTGGAGGTGGCGGTCACCGCCGATTTCGAGGGCTGTCTGTGCCAGGCCAGCCAGGCGGTGCGTACCGCCGGCCCCGGTGAGGGCGCCGTGCTGGTGGACTTCACCCATCCCTCGGTGGTCTACGAGCACACCCGCGCTGCGATCGCCTACGGCGTCCATCCCGTGATCGGCACCACCGGTCTGAGCCCGGAGCAGCTGTCCGATCTGGCCACCTTCGCCGACAAGGCCGGGGTGGGTGGAGCCGTGATTCCCAACTACGCGGTGGGAATCGTGCTGCTGCAGCAGGCCGCCGCCGCCGCCGCCCGCTTCTACGACTTCGCGGAACTCACCGAACTGCACCACAACCGCAAGGCCGATGCCCCCAGCGGCACCTGCCTCAAGACCGCCGAGCTGATGGAGGAGCTGGGCAAGGCCTTCAATCCTCCCCAGGTGGAGGAGCATGAAACCCTGGCGGGCTGCCGGGGCGGCCTGCGCGCGAGTGGCCTGCGCCTGCACTCGGTGCGCCTGCCAGGCCTGGTGGCCCACCAGGAGGTGATGTTCGGTGCGCCCGGCGAAAGCTATACCCTGCGCCACGACACCATCGATCGCTCCGCCTACATGCCGGGAGTGCTGCTCACGCTGCGCCGGGTGCGCCAGCTGCCGGGGCTGGTGTACGGCCTCGAGAGGCTGCTCTGATGGGGCTGCCCTGATGCTGATCCCCCTGCGACCCGGGGAACTGTCGCGGCTGATCCCGGCGGTGGCCACCGGACCCCAGTTCAACGCCTGCAACGGCACACCCCGCAAGCTGCTGCAGCGGGTGCTGATCTCTGTGATCGGTGGAGTGCTCACCCTGCTGATCAGCCAGACCCTGGCCTTCCGCAGCCAGTTCTCGCCCGTGTTGCTGGTGGCCGGGGTTGTCTTTCTGCTGTATGTGCTGTGGGGGCCGATCCTCGAGGCCGGCCGGCGCAACGCCACCCTGCGGCGCTACCCGGCCGCCGCGATCTTCGAGGGGCAGGTGGCCGATCTGTTCACCCGCGAGGTGGTGGAGGAGCAGCGCGAGCAGGCCGACCGCAGCGGCCGCCTGCAGATGGTGGAGAACAGGCGCACCTGGCTCACCCTGGAACTGGAGGACGAGGACGGCTACCTGGGCCGGCTGCGCTTCCCGATGGACAAGAAGCACCAGCCGATCCGCCGCGGCATGGTGGTGCGCACCCTGGTGCTGAGCGACCGCAAGGACTTCTCCCGCGTCGGCGCCCTGACCGACGCCTGGCTGCCGCAGCTGAAGCTCTGGGTAGGGGAGTACCCCTATCTGCTGCGCCCGGCCTTCGAGGAGCTCTGCCTGCGCCGCCTGCGTTGAGGGGTTGTCACAGTCCGAAACAATGTGTTACATTCCTTTCAGACCGCAAGAGACACCATGACCCAGGCCAATCCCGCTGCCCCCGCCACCATCCGCGGCGCCACCGTCACCACCGAGGACGGCGGCCGGCTCAACGCCTTCGCTTCCGAGCCCCGTATGGAAGTGGTGAGCGCCGAGCGCGGCTGGGGTTTCCACGAGCGCGCCGAGAAGCTCAACGGCCGCATGGCCATGCTCGGCTTCATCGCCCTGCTCGCCACCGAAATCGCCCTGGGCGGCGAGGCCTTCACCCGCGGCCTGCTCGGTATCGGCTGAGGCCGGCCCGCGCCCATTCCCATCCACCTGCACTCTCGGTGCACCCTCCGGCCGCAGCAGACTTGCTGCGGCTTTGGTGTATCCAGCTGATCGCCGCTTCTCCCCGAACCGTTCCCCAGCCCCGCAGCCGTCCGCCCGCCAACGCGCCGTGTGCCGGTGTGTTCGGGGCTGGTCCCACCGGCTCCCTCAGCGCCCTGGCCCTGGCCGATGCCGGCTGGAGCGTGAGCCTGCACGATCCCCTCACCCCAGCCCAGCTCAGTCAGCGCAGCCGCGCCTACGCCTTCAACCACTCCACGCGTCAGCTCCTCGAGCGTCTGGGTCTGTGGGCCGATCTGGAGGCGGTGATGGTGCCGTTCCGGCGGCTGGAGCTGTGCGACCTTGCTGTCGGCGCTGCGGTGCCCTTCGGCATCGCCGACCTGCCGTCCCGCTGCCGCCGTCCCGCTGAACCGGCCGTGGGCTGGATCGCGCTGCATGCCCCCTTGATGGCCGTGCTGCTGAGCCGACTCCAGGCCCACCCCGCCATCACCCTCAGCCTGGGGGGGGCGTCGACGGTCGATGCCGGCGGCGAGCCGGATCTGGTGGTGGCTGCCGATGGTCCCCACTCCAGCCGCCGCGAAGCCCTGGGCATCGGCCTCTGGCAGCTGGCCTACCGGCAGAACTGCCTCACGGCCCAGGTGGAGCTCCGCGGCAGCGACGACGACCAGGCCTGGGAGCTGTTCCGGCCTGAGGGGCCCTTTGCGGTTCTGCCCCTCGGCGCCGGCCGTTTCCAGCTGGTGTGGAGCGCTCCTGCCCGTCGCTGCCGCCAGCTCGAGAGCCTGCCTCCCGGGGCCTTCCTGGATGGGCTTGCCGCCGCCCTGCCCGATCGCTTCCAGCCTGATGCGCTGCTGGATGACCCCCGCGCCTTCCCGCTGGCCCTGCAGCTGGCGCGCCGGCTGTCCCTCGATCACACGGTGCTGGTGGGCGAAAGCGCCCACCGCTGCCATCCGGTGGGCGGCCAGGGTCTCAACCTCTGCTGGCGCGATGTGGCCGAACTGCACCGCCAGGCCCTGCGGGTTGCGGCAGGCCGGTTGCCGGCTGAGCGCCTGCCGGCCGCCTACGCCCGGCGACGCTGGCCCGATCTGCTCCTCACCCTGCTGGCCACCGACCTGCTGATGCGGCTGTTCTCCAACCGAGCCCTGCCTCTGCTGCCGCTGCGGCGCCTCGGTCTGGCCCTGCTGGCTGGCCTGGCACCCCTCCGTCGCCTCAGCCTCGGGGCCATGACCCAGGGCCCCTGCCGCCCCCTCTGAGTCCGGCCATGGTGCACAGCTCCAGCCCTGCGCCGCCACCGCCACCGGCCCTGCTGCGCTTCCTGCGCCAGGAGATGGGCCTGAGCGAGAACGCCCTGGCCCTGGGGCTGCGCCAGGCCGCCCTGGAGCGCGCGCCCCTGCCGGTGGTGCTCTGGCGCTACGGCCTGCTCAGCCTTGAGCAGCTGGAGCAGGTGTTCCAGTGGCAGGACAGCAGCGGCTGAACGCCATCAGCGCACCTGACTGAGGGGACCGCCCTCATCTGTAGATGATCAGCGACTCCACGGGGTGCTCGGGAGGCAGCCGCCGCCGGCCTTCCAGGGCAGCGAGTTCAGCCACGAACCCGAAGCCGCAGAGGCTGCCACCCGCGGCCTGCACCAGCTGGGCGCAGGCCGCGGCGGTGCCGCCGGTGGCCAGCAGGTCGTCCACCACCAGCACCCGCTCACCCCCCATCAGGGCGTCGCTGTGGATCTCCAGCCGGTCGCTGCCGTATTCGAGCGCGTAGTCGACGCCGGTGACGGAACCGGGAAGCTTGCCGGGTTTGCGCACCGGCACGAACCCCAGCCGCACGCTGGTGGCCAGGGCGGTGCCAACGATGAAACCGCGCGATTCGATGCCCACGATCAGGTCGGGCTGCAACTCTTCGCACAGTCCGGCCAGGCGGCGGATCACTTCCTGCCAGCCCGCGGGATCGCGCATCAGCGGCGTGAGGTCGCGGAAGAGGATCCCGGGCTTGGGGAAATCGGGTACATCGCGCACCAGCCCCCGCAGGTCCACCGTGCCGGCCAGATCAGCCCCGCTGGCCAGGTCGGGCGTGCGGCGATCGGCCTGCGGATCCGGAGGCTGGGGCATGAAGGTGACGGTGGGAGGCGCAGGCTGGCATCATCGCAGCCATGCCCGAAGCCCCCGCCGCCTCGCACGCCCCCCCGCTCTCGCGGCGCGGCCTGGAGCGTCTCGACCTGCTGCTGCTCAGCGCCGAGGCCCTCGACCTCAACGGCGGCGAGGCGATGGTGTGGATGAGCGAGCAGATGGGCTTCACCGGTCTGTTCGCCAACCGTGTGGAGCTGTGGAAGCGGCGTTGCCACAACCCCCTGCGCCGCGCCACCCGGCGCGGGGATCTCAGCCCCGCCGAAACCGATGCCCTGATCCGCATCCTCTGCGCCCTGGCCGATCGCCTCTATCCCCTGCTCCGGGCCCTGCTCTCCACCGCCGAGCCGGAGGCGGTGCGCCGGCAGCGCTGGCAGCTGTTCGAGGGGCGGCTGGCCGAGCTGGTACGCGAACGCATGAATCCCCGTCGGGTGGGCGTGCAGACGCTGCTTGATGCCCAGCGGGGTGCCCGTCAGCGGCGCCAGCTGATCCAGGCCCTGGCCTACGGCGCCGGCACCGGTGGCTTCGAACGCCTGCGCGCCAGTCTGCACGATCCGGTGGTTTGAGCCCGATGAAACAGACACTGCGCTACGACCAGGTGAGCTGCCGGCTGCAGGTGGAGGGCCTGCCCGATGTGTCCATCGGCCAGCGCGGAGATGCTCTGGGGATCATCACCGGCTGGAGCCTGCGCTGGCCAGGGCGGCCGGAACTGGAAGGCCGCAAGGAGCATCTGCTGGCCCTGATGACCGTGGTGCTCCCCTATGCCCGCCATCTGATCAGTGGCGTGGCCCGGCCCTTCGGTGGCGGCGAGACGCCGGTGCGCATCGCTCCCCGGGAGCAGGGCGGCCACAGTCTGGAGCTGCACAGCAGCCAGCCCGGCACGGCGCCGCTGACCCTGGACCTCGATGACGCCGAGCTGGCCGATCTGGTGCGGGTGCTCGACCAGTTGCGCCTCGATCCACGCCTGCAGGTGAAGCTCGATCTGCCCGCGCCCCAGCCCCTGCATCCCCGGGAGGTTCTGGAACGGATGCCGCTTCGGCGGCGGCTGGCGGCGCCGGTGGGTGGTGCCCTGGCCCTGGCCCTGGCTGCCGGTCTGGGCCTGCTGCTGCCGGAGCCGCGCCCGCAGCAGCAACTCCCTGGGACAGCAGCGGTGAATGGCGAGACCGATCCAGGTCCGGCGTCTGCGCCAGCTCCCGGCGCTTCCGGGGACCCTGGCGAACCCTGACCCCGGCTTGACGCCCGCCCGCGGCGACACAGACTGGCTGCCATGACCCTGATGACCTGGTCGGAACTGCGTATCCGCGTGGCGCGCCTCGGGGCAGCTCTCGACGTGGTGGTGCGCAGCGATCCCGAGGTCTGCGGCCTGAGTGGTGAGGGCTTCCACCTTTCCCTGCACCACGGCGGCCAGGGGGACTGCACGGTGGGCAGGCTGAGTCTGATCGACTGCCCCAACGAACTGGTTCTGATGGAGTTCGAGCGCTGGATGCGTGGCGAGGGCCATGTGCTGGAGGCATGACCACTCCCCGGCGACGATCGCTGCAGCTGCCCCATACCGGATCAGCTGATCGGCAGGGTGTCCGGCGCCAGCGGCGCTTCACCCGCTGGCGCCTGTTCTGGACCGGCCTTCTCTACCTGGTCCTGGGCTCGGCGATGCTGCTGGGCCTGATGCAGTTGCCGGAACGGCTGGACGCTTTTCTGCTTCTCAGCACATCCATTGCCAAATTGATCGGCGGTCTGCAGGGTGTGGTGGTGGGGCTGCTGCAGCTGCTGGCCGTTGCGCTGGTGGTTCTGGTGGCACTCCTGGCCCTGGTGCTGCTGGTTGGCGGCGTCGTCCGGCTGGTGCGCTGCCTGCTCCCCCGCTCCCGACGCCCCCGGGTGTCCTGAGCACCCTGTTCCCGGGTTCCGGCCATGAGCAAAAGCGACACCAAGGACAAGAGCAAGAAGCGCAAGGGTGGGTCCGATTCGGCAGATGGGCAGGCCGAGATGGCTGTGGGGAGTGCCATGGCCGCCTCCTTCAGCCCCAGGACGAAGCAGCACGACAAGGGCAGGACCAAAGCCGCCAAGGGCAAGAAGGACGGCAAGAGGCCGGAACTGGTGCGTGTGGTGCCTCGCTACGGCCCCCTCAGCGACCGCTACTACCCCTCCGCCCTGCTCGATGACATGAAGGGCGACAACGGCAACGGTGATGGCGACGCGGTGGACGACACGACGTTCTGCAAGCTGGATCGCAAGTTCTACGAGAAGGAGCTCACCCGGCTCCAGGTGGAGCTGGTGAAGATGCAGTACTGGATCAAGGCCACGGGGTATCGCCTGATTGTGCTGTTCGAGGGTCGGGATGCCGCAGGTAAGGGCGGCACGATCAAGCGCGTCACCGAGCCGCTCAATCCCCGCGGTTGCCGGGTCGTGGCCCTGGGCACCCCCAGTGACCAGCAGAAGACCCAGTGGTATTTCCAGCGCTACGTGGAGCACTTCCCCAGCGCCGGGGAGATCGTGATCTTCGATCGCAGCTGGTACAACCGCGCCGGGGTGGAGCGGGTGATGGGCTTCTGCACCCCCGAGCAGGTGGAGGAGTTCATGCAGAGCTGCCCCCAGTTCGAGCGCATGCTCGTGCGCTCCGGCATCACCTTGCTCAAATACTGGTTCTCGGTGAGCGATCAGGAGCAGGAAGCCCGATTCCAGTCACGCACGGAAGACCCCACCCGGCGCTGGAAGCTCAGCCCGATGGATCTGCAGGCGAGGGAGAAATGGGCGGAGTTCTCCAAGGCCAAGGACGACATGTTCGCCCACACCAACATCCCCGAGGCTCCCTGGTTCACGGTGGAGGCCGATGACAAGCGCCGGGCCCGATTGAACTGCATCTCCCACCTGCTCAGCAAGGTGCCCTACACCGACATGACCCCTCCGGCGATCGAGCTGCCCCCGCGCCCGAAGCACCCCAACCTGGAGCGTCCGCCGCGCTGGGAGCAGTTCTTCGTGCCCAACCGCTACCCCTGAGCCGGCTGCGGCGGCCAGGGACCTCACCCCCCCAGGCGCTGGAACCACAGGCCCGCCAGCTGCCAGCTGCTCCAGAGGAAGATGGCCAGGAACAGCCAGTTCAGCCAGGGGGGGCGCCGGGGGCCTTCGGGTTCCATCGTGCCTGTGTCGCGGGTATCGAGGACCTACCAGGCTGGACCATCGGCGCCAGGGCCCTGGCCCTGGCGCTTGACATTCCTTGACACGGCCAGGTGAGCCGCAGGCTTCCCCTTAGCCTCCGCCCATGGGGAATCCGATCGGCAAGGACGAGTTCCTGCGGCGGGCGCGCGAGCGCTTCGCCGACAGGTACGACTACGCCGGGATCGTTTACAAGAGCTACAAGACACCGATCAAGATCCGCTGCCGGCTGCATCCGGTGAAGGAGATCTCGATCACCCCGGAGAAGCATCTGCAGACCACCGGCGGCTGCAAGTTCTGCCTGAGGGAGATGCGGGTGCGGATGCTCGAGCGCGAACTCAACCGTGAGAGTGCCGAGCGCCCAGGTCTGGAGACCCAGCCCGCTCCGGAGCGCCTCTCCACCCGGAGGGCGGAACCGGCCTCCGAACCCCGGTTCTGAAGCCTGGCCGATGGGTTGGCGACGCCCGCGCCATGCCGCCCTCCAGGTGCTGGTTTCCCTGGTGGGCGCGCTGCTGGCTGCAGGTCTGACCCTGGCGCCGGGGCTGGGTGCGTCAGCGGCAGGGGGCGCGGCCCAGCCGGGGGCTGCCCAGCCCCAGCTGCCGGTGCTGAGCGTGTTCGTTCGGCAGGGCTGCCCACACTGCGACCGGGCCAAGGCCTTCCTGCCGGAGCTGCAGCGCCGCCACCCTGAGCTGGAGGTTCGGCTGCGCTGGGTGGATGCCGATGCAGGGGCACGCCAGGAGTTGCTGGTGCTCTCCCGCCAGGCCGGCGTTCAGGCGCCCGGGGTGCCGAGCTTCGCTTTCGGAGAGGAGCTGCTGGTGGGCTTCGATTCCCCGGCCGGCCGCGGCCAGGATCTGCTCTCGCTGGTGGAGCGACGCTCCGCCGTGGCCGGGGACGTGCGCGCCGGACCGCTCGGCACCCTCAGCGCCGGCCGGCTGGGGTTGCCTCTGTTCACCTTCACCCTGGGTTTGCTGGACGGCTTCAACCCCTGTGCCATGTGGGTGCTGCTGTTCCTGCTCGCGCTGATGGTGCACTGGCGCGATCGGCGCCGCATGGCGCTGGTGGCCGGCACCTTCGTGCTGGTGAGCGGCGCGGTGTATTTCCTGTTCATGGCCGCATGGCTGAACGTGTTCCTGGTGCTGGGTCTGAGCACGCCGCTGCGGCTGGTGCTGGCGGTGCTGGCCCTCGCGGTGGGCTTGGTGAACCTGCGCGAGGCCGCCGGTGCCCAGGCCAGCTACACCTTCGCGATTCCCGACTCGGCCAAGCCTGGCCTCTATGTCCGCATGCGGCGGGTGATCCAGAGCCGTTCCCTGCTGCCGGCCCTGGCAGGCGCGACGGTGCTGGCGGTGCTGGTGAACCTGGTGGAACTGCTCTGCACCGCCGGCCTGCCGGCCATCTACACCGCGGTACTCAGCCAGCAGAACCTTGAGCCGGTGGCCCACTACGGCTATCTGGGCCTCTACATCCTGGGCTACATCGCCGACGACGCCCTGATGGTGGTGCTGGCGGTGTGGGCCCTGAGCAGCGACAGGCTCAGCGAGCGCGGCGGCCGGATCCTCAAGTTCATCAGCGGTGGGGTGATGGCGGTGCTGGCCCTGGTGCTGCTGCTGCGGCCCGGCTGGCTGTTCTGATCCGATGGCGGGCCTGGTGCTTGACTCTCCTGCCAAGGGGAGAGTGCATGGTGAGAGGAGATCGCTTCCTCCGCCGATGCCCGCCGCAGAACCATCCCGACACGCAGCCGGCATCGATGGACGCAGCTACCGACCGGTGCTGGCGGTGTTCGGGGTGTCCGCCCTGGCGGCCTGGGCACTGGCCGCGGGTGTGGTCGGCTTCATGGGGCTGGCGGTGACCTTCCTGGCCACCCTGAAACTGATGGACCCGCCGGCCTTCCGTGCCGGCTTCCGCCGTTATGACCTGCTGGCCGGCCGGGTGACGGCATACGGGCGGTTCTACCCCTGGTTGGAGCTGGTGGTGGGCGTGGCGATCCTCGGCCGCTGGGGCCTGCCGCCGGTGGGTGTGGTGGCGATCGCCATCGGCCTGGAGGGCGCGCTGTCGGTGGTGCGGGCGGTGTGGATCGAGAAGCGGGATCTGGACTGCGCCTGCATCGGCGGCAACAACCGCACGCCCCTGGGAGCCCTGAGCCTGCTGGAGAACGTGGCCATGGTGGCCATGGGTGTGGCCATGCTCCTGTCGGGTTGGTGATCGGCGGCGCCATGGAGACCACCACGCTTTTCTCCGCCACCGGGCTCCGCCGCAGCCTTGGCGGACGGCTGTTGTGGTGCGACCTGGATCTCACACTGCACGCCGGCGACCGACTTGGGCTGGTGGCTCCTTCCGGCCAGGGCAAGACGCTGCTGCTGCGCAGCCTGGCGCTGCTGGATCCGCTGCAGGGCGGGGTGCTCAGCCTGCGCGGCCGCCCACCGGTGATCTGGGGCCTGCCCGCCTGGCGGGCCCGGGTCACCTATCTGAGCCAGCGGCCGGTGACTCAGGCGGGCACGGTGGAGGACAGCCTCCGCAGCGTCTTGGGATTCGCCAGCCAGCGCGGGCGTGGTCGCTGGCAGCCCGAACGCCTGTGCCGCTGGCTGCAGCGGCTGGGGCGCACGCTGCTGGTGGCGGCACTGCGGATGGTGGTGCAGCTGCTGCTGGTGGGGTTTGTGCTCGAGTGGCTGTTCCGGCAGCGTGAGGCGCCGCTGATCGTGGTGCTTGGGTTGGCCATGGCTGCCATCGCCGGACTTGCGGCGGTGAACCGCACCCGCCGTCGCTTCTCAGGGATCTATCTCGACAGCCTCCTGTCGGTGATGAGCTCATCGGCCCTGGTCACCGGCCTGGCGCTCATCGCCATCATCCGCAGCGATCCCTGGTTCGCTCCGCAGTACCTGATTCCGCTGCTGGGCATGGTGCTGGGAAACACCCTCAACGGCATCTCCCTGGGGCTGGACCGCCTGATGGAAGGGCTCGAGGGCCGTCGCGAACAGGTGGAAACCGCCCTGGCCCTTGGCGCCAGCCGCTGGGAGGCCTGCCGGGATGTGATCCGTGAGGCGATCCGTGTGGCCATGATCCCCACCATCAACTCAATGATGGTGATGGGGCTGGTGAGCCTGCCCGGCATGATGACCGGGCAGATCCTGGCAGGCGCCGCACCGACGGCTGCCGTGCCCTACCAGATCGTGTTCATGATCGCTTCAGGCACGGCCCTGGGTGTGTTCGGTGTGGTGCTCCTGGGTTGGCTCCGGCTCACCAGCCGCGACCATCAGCTGTGTCTGGATTGGCTCAGACCACCGCCGGGCCGCTCTGGTTTCCGGTGAGGAAGCGGCGCAGGTTCACCCCGGCTTCCATCGAGGCGGCGAGCAGTTCGGCACGCTGGGTTTCGTCGAGGCCATCCCAGAAGGCATTGAAGAGATCCAGGGAGGCCTTGCCGGCGCCCACCATCCCCAGGATCGAGAGCGGCAGCCCCATCCAGGGGAACACCAGCAGCACAACGCCCAGCAGCAGGCTCACGGCCGCGCCGTGCTTGGTGGACTCCCACACGGTGGAGCTCACCAAGCGCAGCTGCACGGCGCGGGTGATGGCTCCGCGCTTGCGCAGGGCCTCGGTGCGCAGGCCGGTGAGCAGAGCCTGATAGATCGCATAGACCATTACCCCACCGAGGGCGGATTCGGCCACGAACTCGCCGGAGCTGAGGCTGCCGCCGTTGAGGTTGACATCCAGGCTGGCCAGTCCGGCCAGAGGAGCCATCTCGACACCGGCCCTGGGGATGCGGAAGGGATCGAATTCGCGGGTCATCGGGCCTGTGGCACGAAGTCGTGCATGTGCGTGAATCCCATTAAAGCCGCTGTTCGTGGGCGGTTCGGTTCGTTCCGGCCACAATCGGATCGCACGCCCTCACTCGATGCCATCTCTCTTCGCCGCCCTGCTGCTGGGGCTGTTCCTCTCCACCGGCCCCGCGCAGGCGCACTGCGAGCGGCAGGGCGGCCACCAGCACAGCGACAGCGGCAGCCCCGTGCAGCGGTAGGCGGCACTCAGGCGCAGTCGCTCACTCGTCCTCGTCGGTGCCGCCGATGGGAACGAGCTTGATCTGCTTCCGGCCGAGCTTGATCTCGAACTCATCACCGGGCTGCAGGCCCAGCTGGGCGGTGTAGGCCTTGCCCACCAGCAGATTGCCGTTGAACTGCACCTTGGTGACATAGCTGAGCTTGCGGCCACCCTTGCCACGGCCCTGGCCGCCGCCATCGCC
>JBFLKL010000007.1:0-4138 GCA_040883175.1 Synechococcaceae cyanobacterium
AGCTGCGGCAGGGGGCACTGGCAGCGCCGGCGGCGGCCTGGTGCTTGTGGCCGATCTGGAGCGCTACGCGGCGGCGCCGGGTCAGTCGGCCCCCGCCACCCTGACGGTCCGCGCCCGGGCCTGGCGGCGCGGCGCCGAGCTGCAGCTGGCCTATGCGGTGAGCGGCCCCCTGGAGCAGCTGCGCATCCCGCCGCCACACCCGCAACCCCAGCGCCGGGACGGTCTATGGCAGCACACCTGCCTGGAGGCCTTCCTGGCGGTGGCGGGGCAGACGGGCTACTGGGAGGTGAACCTGGCGCCGGCGGGCCACTGGAATCTGTACCGGCTGGATGGCTACCGCCGCAACCTGCGTCCCGAGCCGAGCCTGACGGGCCTGGCCCTGGCTGTGGAGCACAACGCCGACGCGTTCCATCTCCACGCCAGGCTGCCGCTGCCACCGGACCTGGCAGAGGCCGTCGAGCTGGATCTCGCCCTCGCCGCCGTGCTCGAGCACGGCGACGGAGACCTCAGCTACTGGGCCCTGGCCCATCCACCCGGGGAGCCCGACTTCCACTGGCGCGGCGGATGGCGACGCTGCCGCTGAAGCCCGGCACGGGAGCGTCGCATTTGCGCAGCTCCAGCTGCACCGGCAGCGGCCCGTGGCGCTCCGCGATCAGCTCAAGGATGCACTGGCCGTAGCGCTCCAGGGTGTGGCAGCGGATCTCGCGTGCCTGTCGCTGGAGGGCGGTGATCAGGGCGCTGTAGTCGAGGGTGTCGGCGAGCTGATCGCTGCGGCCACAGGCCGCCAGATCCACCCCCAGCTCGAGGTCCAGCTCGAACCACTGGCCGCGCTCACGCTCGAACGGCAGCACGCCCACATGGGCCCAGAGCCTCAGCCCCCGCACCAGAATCCGGTCGCCACGGTCGGGGGCATCCACAGCGGCGGCGCTCACAGGGGCAGGGGACGGTGGCTGAAGTGCCGCTCGCCGCTGGCGTAGTCGGCGGCGATGTGGCCCTCACCGCGCAGCCGGTAGCGGTAGGTGACCAGCCCCTCCAGCCCCACCGGCCCTCGGGGCGGCAGGGTCTGGGTGCTGATCCCCACCTCGGCTCCGAAGCCGTAGCGGAAGCCGTCGGCGAAGCGGGTGGAGCAGTTGAGATACACCCCGGCGCTGTCGACGGCCGCCAGGAAGCGATCGGCAGCCCGCGGATCGGTGGTGCAGATGGCATCGGTGTGGCGGGATCCATAGCTGGCGATGTGGTCCAGGGCCGCCTGCAGATCGGGCACCACCTTCACCGCCAGGATCAGGTCGGAGTACTCCGTGCGCCAGTCGGCCTCGTCAGCGGGACGCGGCACCCCGAGGGCACAGGCGGCAGCGTCGCCGCGCAGTTCCACCCCGGCGGCGGTGAAGGCGGCTGCAGCCATCGGCAGGAACACCGGCGCGACGGCCTCATGCACCAGCAGGGTTTCAATGGCGTTGCAGGCTGCCGGGTACTGGGTCTTGGCATCGATCGCCACCCGCAGGGCCTGATCGTGATCCACCTGCCGATCCACATAGAGGTGGCAGACGCCGTCGGCGTGACCGAGCACCGGGATGCGCGTGTTGTCCTGGATGAAGCGCACGAGGGCGTTGGAGCCCCGTGGAATGATCAGGTCCACCAGACCGTCGAGGCGCAGCAGGGCCAGGCTCTCCTGGCGGCTGGTGAGCAGTTCCAGAACGCTCGGATCCACGGCGCTGCCGGCCAGCCCCCCCCGCAGGGCCTCCAGGATCGCGGCGCAGCTGCGGCTGGCTTCCCGCCCCCCCTTGAGGAGGGCGCCGTTGCCGGAGCGGACCGCCAGCGAGGCGATCTGCATCACCGCATCGGGCCTGGCCTCGAAGATCACCCCCACCACCCCCAGGGGCACCGTCACCCGCTCCAGCACCAGTCCCTGATCCAGCTCGGTGTGCAGCTGGCGCCGGCCCAGGGGGTCCGTCAGGCCCGCCACCTGGCGCACGCCGGCGATGGCGGCATCGAGCTTGGTGGCATCGAGGGTGAGGCGGGCCACCAGGGCCGGTGCCAGCCCATCGGCGGCGGCGGCCTCCAGATCGGCCCGGTTGGCCGCCAGGATCACCTGCCGCTGGCGCTCCAGGCCTTCGGCCATGGCGTCCACCGCCGCCCGGCGTTCCTGATCTCCCAGCTGGCCCAGGGCCGTGGCACTGCGACGCACCGCGGCGGCGCGCTGCAGCAGCTCGGGGCTGGGGTCGGGAACCACTGAATCGGAAACCGCTGGATCGGTAGCCACAGATGGGCTGGGCGCAGAGCTGCTCATGGCGGCCATCATCCCAACGCGGAGGGCCCATCCGCCGCCAGGCGGTCGAGGGCCAGCCGGGCCGCGCCCAGCCGGCCGGCGCCGTTGCCGAGGGCACAGCGCTCGATCCGCAGCCCCTCCCGGCTCACCGCCAGCACCCGCTCCCGCACCTGCTGCCACACCGCCGGCAGAAAGTGATGGCTGGCGGCACTCAGCCCACCACCGATCAGCACCAGCTGCGGGGTGAACAGGTAGAGCAGGGAGCTCAGCCCCACCCCGAGGCGCTCGCCGTAGGCCCGCCACACCGCCAGGGCTTCCGGATCACCGCCATCGGCGCGACGGCGGAGCTCCCGCGGCTCCAGGGGGCTGAGGCGTGCCAGGCCGGCGATGCTGCAGTAGCTCTCCAGCGAGCCCCGGTTGCCGCTGTTGCACGGGGGACCGTCAGGCTGGATGCCGATCAGGCCCGGCTCGGCTGCCGCTCCGCCGTGGCCCGTGAACAGCCGGCCACCGAGCAGCACGGCGCCACCCACGCCGGTGCCGAGGGTGAGCAGCAGCACATCCTCGGCGCCCCGGGCCGCACCGTGCCAGAGCTCACCGATGGCGGCGCAGTTGGCGTCGTTGGCGCAGGTGACGCGCCGCTCCAGCAACGTCTCGAGCCAGTCGGCCATGGGCACATCGCGCCAGCCGGGGAGGTTGATGGCGATGCGGGCCACACGGCCGCTGCGATCACTGGGCCCCGGGTGCCCCACGCCCACCAGCCGCACCAGCCGGGCGGGATCGAGCCGCGCGATCGCATCGGCGATGGTCACCGTCACCGCCCCGGGCATGGCGGGCTGGGGGGTGGCGACCTCCAGGGCCTCCAGCAGTGAGCCCCGACGATCGAACCGCCCCAGCTTGATCGCCGTGCCGCCCACGTCCACACCGATCACCTGATGCTCCGGCCTGGCGGCCTCCCGATCCGCTGCCCCGGGAGCCTCCATTTCAGAAGCGGAAGAACACCTGGAGCTGGGTCTGCCAGGCCCCTTCGGTATCCACCGAACCCTGCAGGTTCAGCAGATCGGAGGCCCGCCAGGTGAGGTTGAACTGGGGGGGCACATCGGTGCGGTTGGGGGCGGCAAGCACCGAGAAGTTGAACTGCTCGCTCACGTCCACACCCACCTCGGTGGCCAGCACCAGCTGGGGGGGCACCTGGCGGGAACGCTGCTGGGAGCGGCTGCCCACCGCCTGGTTCACGAAGGTGGGATAGAGGGCGAAGCTGAGGCGCTCGCCGAAGGCCTCCCCCAGGGTTCCGAGCAACGGCGAGAGCAACGTCTGTCCGAGCACCGTGGCCAGGGCGGCACCGGCTGCATCGCCCCCGAGGCCGGCCAGGGAGTTGCCCCCGATCAGGGCCAGCAGGCGATCCTCCGGCAGGGCGGGGGTGCTGCGCAGGCTGATGTTGTCGGCCAGACGGTCGGCCGGACCGCTCACCGACAGGAACACCTGCACCAGGTTGAGCTGGTTGAGGGAACCGAGTCCGCTCTGCTGCTCCGCCAGGGAGGTGGCGGCGATGGAGGTGGAGCCACTGCCGCTCACGACACCACCGGCGGTGAGCGTGTCCGACACCCGGGTGCGCAGCCTGATGTCCAGGAAGGGCATCAGCCCCAGCGACGGGGTGAACACGGCCACGTTGGGGGCGTTGCGGTCCAGCACGAAATTGGTGGTGAACAGGTTCAGCCGGCCCCGCTCCAGCTTCACCACCCCCCTGGCCTCGATGTCGGGGCTGAGGGGACCGTCGATGCGCAGGCTGCCGCTGGTCTTGAAATCAGCGAGCCGGGGCACCACGACGCTGAAATCCTGTCCGAGCCGGACCTGCAGGCCCTCGAAGCGGAGAAA
>JBFLKL010000074.1:0-4414 GCA_040883175.1 Synechococcaceae cyanobacterium
AGCTGCTGGTGGCCGACGGCGAGCCGGTGCGCGCCGCCCAGGTGCTGCTGGAGCTGCGGGGGCAGGCCGGGGCGTTGGTGGCCGGGTTGCGCACCGCCCTCAACCTGGCCATGCGCCTTAGCGGCATCGCCACGGCCACCGCGGCGCTGGTGGACGAGCTGGCGGGCACGGGCGTGGGCCTGGCCGACACGCGCAAGACCACGCCGGGCCTGCGGCTGCTGGAGAAGTACGCCGTGCGCTGCGGCGGCGGCCTCAACCACCGGCTCGGACTCGATGACGCCGCCATGCTCAAGGAAAACCATCTGGCCTGGGCCGGCGGCGTGGCCCCGGCGGTGGCGGCGGTGCGGGCCCAGGCCCCCTGGCCGGCACGGCTGATCGTGGAGGCCGAGACCGACGCCGAAGCCAGCGCGGCGGTGCGTGCCGGCGCCGACGGTGTGCTGCTCGACGGCTTCAGCCCGGAGCAGCTGGCCGCCCTGGTGCCGCGCCTGCGGGCGCTGGCCGGTGGTGCGGCTCTGGTGCTGGAGGCCTCCGGCGTGGCCCCCGACCGCCTGGCTGCCTATGCCGCCAGCGGCGTGGACCTGATCTCCACCAGCGCCCCGGTCACCCGCAGCCCCTGGCTGGACCTCTCGATGCGCTTCTCCCTCCCGATCGCCTGAGGGGCTGGGTGTCCGTCTTGGGGAGGGGGCTCAGCGGTGCTCGATCAACGGTGCTCGATCAGTTCAGCGGCCGGGTAGCGCACCTTGGCCAGGTCGGCGTACTTGTCGTCTGCGCTGCGGTAGCCGGCGGCGCAGACGACGGCGCTGCGGTAGGGCGTGTTCTCGAGGTCGAGGATGCGGTCGTAGTCGGCCGGAGAGAAGCCCTCGATCGGGCAGGTGTCCACCTCCAGCAGCGCTGCTGCCGTCATGAAGGTGCCCAGGGCGATGTACACCTGATTGCTGGCCCAGGAGCCGATGCGCTCGCTGCGGGGGCCGTGCACCAGATCCTTCAGCATCAGCTCCCGGTAGCCGGTCAGCTGCTCGGCCGGAACCCCGCGGGCCGCGGCGGTGGCCGCGATCAGCCGGTCCAGGTCGGCCTCTGTGATCGCGCGCTGGGCCAGGAACACCACCAGGTGCGAGGCGTCCGTGATCTGACTCTGGTTCCAGGAGTGGGGTCGCAGTTCAGCGCGCAGGGCCGGATCGTCGATCACCAGGAACCTCCAGGGCTGCAGCCCGTAGGAGGAGGGTGAGAGCACCAGGCTCCGCTCCAGTGCTGCCCAGGTGCCTGCGGGGATCCGGCGGCCGGGGTCGAAGGCCTTGGTGGCATAGCGCCAGCGCAGGGCCGAGAGGAGATCGTCGGGGGCCAGGGTCATGGCGCTGGGCTGCAGACGATGGGCTGGCCGCAAGTTAGTGATCCGCAGGCCCCGGCGTGGTGCCACCCTGATCCAGGGCCAGGATCAGGGCCGAACGCCCCGGAATCCGCAGCACGCCGGGATTGCCCTCGCCGTCTCCCGCACCCTCCTGGGCACCGTCGCGGGGCTCGGCGGGCTGTTGCCCGGCCGGCCACAGCCGCTGGCCGGCGGCGGACGGCCGGGCCACCGTCAGCTCCCGGTCGCCGCGGTTGATCGCCACCCACAGCCGCTCCCTCCCATCGCCGCGCTCCAGCAGCACCAGGTCGTCGTGCGGGGAGGGCAGGAAGCGCAGCGTGGCCGAACGCAGCGCCGGCTGGCGGCGGCGAAGGGCGCTGAGACGGGTGATCCAGTCCGCCAGGGGGCCGGGGCTGCGCTCCCAGGGATAGGCCTCGCGGCAGCCGGGCTCCGGGCCTCCCGCCAGCTCCATCTCGGTGCCGTAATAGAGGCAGGGCGCTCCCGGCAGCAGGAACAGGAACAGCAGGCAGAGCCTCAGGGCCTGGGTGTCCCCCTGCAGCACGTGCAGGGCCCGGGGGGTGTCATGGCCGTCCAGCAGGTTGAGCTGGGCTCGCAGGGTGGCGGCCTGGTACCAGCCCAGCACCTCCTCCACACGCCGCTCGAAGGCGGCGCGATCGAGCGGCTGGTAGGGGGCACTGTTGAGGGCCGGCAGCACCAGATCGCTGCGCAGGCTGGCCGCACCGAAGTAGCCCAGCACCGGCCAGGCCAGCGGGTAGTTCATCACCCCGTCGAACAGCGGCGGCTCCGACAGCCAGGGCCGCCCGTCGCGCCAGATCTCCCCCACGATCCAGGCGTCGGGGCGGGTGGCCCGCACCGTCTCCCGGAACTCCCGCCAGAACTCCACCGGCACCTCATCGGCCACATCCAGCCGCCAGCCGTCGATGCCGGCCGCCAGCCAGTGGCGCGCCACTGCCAGCAGATAGCGCCGCACCCCGGGGTGGGCGTGGTTGAAGCGGGGCAGGGCCGGGTCGTTCCACCAGCAGTGGTAGCCGCAGTTCTCGCCTGACTCCGGATAGGGCTTAAGGGGCCAGCGCTCCACGTGGAACCAGTCGCGGTACGGGGAGGCCTCGCCGTTCTCCAGCAGGTGGTGGAAGCCCCAGAAGCCCCTGCCGCAGTGGTTGAACACCCCGTCGAGGATCAGGCGCATGCCGCGCCTGTGTACGGCCTCGATCAGCGCCTCCAGGGCGGCGTTGCCGCCCAGCAGCGGATCCACCTGGAGATACTCGAAGGTGTGGTAGCGGTGGTAGGCCGCCGAGGCGAACACCGGGTTCAGCGACAGGGTGTTGACCCCCAGGTCCTGCAGCCGGTCGAGACCCTCGATCACCCCCAGCAGATCACCCCCCTGGAAGCCCCGCTGCTCAGGGGGACTGCCCCAGGGCAGCAGCTCCAGATCCTGTTGGGCCTGCACGCGGCCGCTGCGGCGGAAGCGATCGGGAAACACCTGAACCACCACCGCGTCAGCCACCCAGGCCGGTGTTGCAAGCCCCATCGATCCCCTTGGTGCCCCGCTCCCGCAGCGCTAGCACGAAACCAGGGACCCCTGCCGAGGACGCCACCGAATGACCCAGCCCCTGCTGCTCACCCTGGATCAGGGCACCACCAGTTCCCGGGCGGCGGTGGTCGACGGCACGGGGCGGCGGCTGCACAGCTGCAGCGCGCCCCTGGCCAGCCGCTACCCCGCCGACGGCTGGGTGGAGCAGGACGGGGCGGCGATCTGGCGCAGCCAGCTGCAGGCCATGGCCGCCCTGGAGCGGGCCCTCAGCCCCGAGCAGCGGCGGGCGGTGGCGGCCTGCGGCATCGCCAACCAGCGCGAGACCACCCTGCTCTGGCGGCGCGCCGGCGGGGAGCCGATCGGCCCGGCGATCGTGTGGCAGGACGGCCGCACCGCCCCCATCTGCGCCGACTGGAAGCGCCAGGGCCTCGAGCCGCTGCTGCGCCAGCGCACGGGCCTGCTGGCCGATCCCTATTTCTCCGCCAGCAAGATCGTGTGGCAGCTGCGCGAGCATGGGGCTGCCGCGGCGGCCAGTGCCGGTGCGCTGGCCTTCGGCACAGTGCACAGCTGGCTGCTCGGGCCGCTCCCCGGCGGCCGCCGCCAGGCCCGCGAGCGCAGCAACGCCAGCCGCACCCTGCTGATGGACCTGGAGTCGGCCCACTGGGACGGGCTGCTCTGCGAGGTGCTGGGGGTGCCGCAGGCGCTGCTGCCCGAACTGCTGCCGAGCGCCGCCGACTTCGGCACGATCGACGCCGGCCTGCCCTTCGCCGGGGTGCCGATCACCGCCATGCTCGGCGACCAGCAGGCCGCCACCCTGGGCCAGAGCTGCCTGGCGGTGGGCGAGGCCAAGTGCACCTATGGCACCGGTGCCTTCCTGGTGATCAACACCGGCCATGAGATCCGCCGCTCCAGCCAGGGCCTGCTCAGCACCTACGGCTGGCCCGACGGCGATGGCCGGGCCACCTACTGCCTCGAGGGCAGCCTGATGAATGCCGGCACCGTGATCCAGTGGCTGCGCGACGGCCTGGGGGTGATCGAGCAGGCCGACCAGGTGAACACCCTGGCGAACCGGGCACCGGCCCGCAGCGGCCTGATGCTGGTGCCGGCCTTCACCGGCTGGGGCACCCCCCACTGGGATCCCCTGGCCCGGGGGCTGCTGATCGGCATCACCCGCGACACCGACGCAGCCCAGCTGGCGCGGGCCTCCCTGGAGGGCATCGCCCTGGCGGTGGCCACCCTGGTGCAGCTGGCCAGCGAGGCCATGGGGGCGCCCCTGGCCCAGCTGGCGGCCGACGGCGGCGCGGCGGCGGCCGATCTGCTGCTCCAGGCCCAGGCCGACGCCACCGGTCTGGTGGTGCGCCGGCGTGCGGATCTGGAGAGCACCTGTCGGGGTGTGGCCCTGCTGGCGGCCAGACAGGCGGGTGTGGTGGCCGATCTGGCGGCCTGGCGCGAGGTGCCGGGTGAAGCGCCCCCGCGGCTGTTCCAGCCCCAGCTGGGCGCAGCCGAACGGGAGCGCTGGC
>JBFLKL010000075.1:0-13080 GCA_040883175.1 Synechococcaceae cyanobacterium
ACGGCTACCGGGTGTACGGGCCCCTGCAGGCCGGCGGCCACAGCTTCAATCCCTCCAAGGTGCTGCTCGACCCCTGCGCCCGCGCCATCGCCGGCTGGGGCAGCTACCGCCGCGACGCGGCGGTGGGGGCCGTGCCCAACACCGGCTGCTGCCTGAAGGGGGTGGTCACCGAGCGCGATCGCTTCGACTTCGACGCCGCCCCCCGGCCCCGGCACAGCTGGCAGCGCAGTGTGATCTACGAGCTGCACGTGGGCGGCTTCACCCAGGGCGCCGGCTGCCCGGTGCCGCCCGAGCGGCGCGGCACGCTGCTGGGGCTGATCGACACCCTGCCCTATCTGCAGGAGCTGGGCATCACCGCGATCGAGCTGCTGCCGGTGATGGCCTTCGACCCGGCCGATGCCCCCCCCGGCCGGCAGAACCACTGGGGCTACAGCCCGATCAGCTGGATGGCGCCCCACCAGGGCTATCTGCAGGGCAACGACCCGCTCACCGCCCGCGACCAGGTGCGCGAACTGGTGAGCGCCTGCCACCGCGCGGGCATCGAGGTGATCCTCGATGTGGTCTACAACCACACCAGCGAGGGCAACCAGCAGGGACCCACGCTCAGCTGGCGTGGCTTCTGCGACCAGCTGTACTACCAGCAGGGCCACCACGGCGAATACCTGGACGTGAGCGGCTGCGGCAACACCATCGCCGCCAACCGCCCCCTGGTGCGTCGCCTGATCCTCGAGTCGCTGCGCTGCTGGGCCGTGGAGCTGGGGGTGGATGGCTTCCGCTTCGACCTCGGCATCGCCCTCAGCCGGGGAGATCACCTGATGCCCCTGGATGCGCCGCCCCTGTTCGAGGCCATGGAGGCCGATCCGGAACTGGCCGATCTCAAGCTGATCAGCGAGCCCTGGGACTGCGGCGGCCTCTACAAGCTCGCCGACTTTCCCGCCCTGCGGGTGGCCACCTGGAACGGCCGCTTCCGCGACGACGTGCGCCGCTTCTGGAAGGGGGATCAGGGCACGGCCTGGGCCCTGGGGCTGCGCCTGAGCGGCAGCCCGGATCTCTACGAACCCAGGCCGCCCCACCCCGGCCAGTGCATCACCTTCCTCACCGCCCACGACGGCTTCACCCTGGCCGATCTGGTGAGCTTCAACGGCAAGCACAACCTGGCCAACGGCGAGGACAACCGCGACGGCGACAACCACAACAACAGCTGGAACCACGGCGTGGAGGGCCCCAGCAGCGACCATGCCATCACCGCCCTGCGGGAGCGTCAGCTGCGCAACCTGCTCGCCACCCTGCTGCTGGCCCCGGGTGTGCCGATGCTGCTGATGGGCGATGAGGTGCGCCGCAGCCAGGGGGGCAACAACAACACCTGGTGCCAGAACAATCCCCTCGGCTGGATGCACTGGCAGCCGGACGGGGCCGATCAGGCGCTGCGCACCTACCTGCGGCGGCTGCTCAACCTGCGCACCACCCTCAAGCAGGTGCTCAACCCCGAGCTGCCCCTGCCGGTGCGGCCCCAGCGCCGCAGCGACGACGAGCACGCGCTCTGGCGGCAATGGCACGGGGTGGAGATCAACCGACCCGACTGGGCGGAGTGGTCGCACACCCTGGCCTGGAGCGTGAACGAGCGGGTGGAGGGGCCGCTGCTGTGGTGTGGCCTGAACGCCTACAGCCGGGCGATCCACTTCGAGCTGCCGGTGTGCCCATCGGGATGGGTGCGGGTGATCGATACAGCGCTGCCGGCGGGGGAGGACCTGCCACGGAGACCCCAGCCCTGGAAACCCACGGGCGCGCCGCTCGAGAGCCGCAGCCTGATGCTGCTGGTGGCCCGGCGCCTGCTGGAGGGGGTGGAGCTGTAGACAGCTCCCCAGCTCGCACGGCACCCCCCGGGCCGATGCCGATGCTCCGGTCACTGCCGCCCTGGCGTGCCCTGCTCAAGGGGGCGCGCCACCGCGAAGGCCGTTCACCCATGGCCCGCTGGCTTCAGCTGGCCACCGTCGCCGCCGATGGCAGCCCGCGGGTGCGCACCCTGGTGTTCCGCGGCTGGGCGGGACCCGCCGCCCTCGACCTGCTGACCGACGGCCGCAGCGCCAAACCCGCCGAGCTGGCACGGATGCCGGCGGTGGAACTGTGCTGGTTGCTGCCCAGGGCCCGCTGCCAGTTTCGCCTGCGGGGGCAGCATCAGGTGTTGCCGGCAGAGCTGGAGGAGCGCGAACGGCGGCGCCACTGGCAGGACCTGAACCCCTCAGGCCGGGCGCTGTGGGGCTGGCCCGCACCGGCGGCATCCCAGGCCGACCCGGCCGCCTTCCCGCGGCAGCTGCCCGCCGAAACGCCGCTGCCGGCGCACTTCACCCTGCTGCGCATCACCCTGCACCAGGTGGAGCTGCTCGAACTGGGCGGGCACCCCCACCAGCGTCGCCGCTGGCAACTGGGCGACGGCTGGGAGGAACAGCGGCTCAACCCCTGAGGACGCAGAGGTCACCCATGGGAGCAGACGGTGAGGAAGCCCCCATGGGCTCAGTCCCGGCGAACCGCAGCCAGGCGGGCTTTTCCACAGCCAACCTGCTTTTCCCACAGCTCTGCCCCGGTTTTTCCACAGCCTGGCAGCACTGGATCCCCTTCCGGGCACCGTCTGAACGATGGCGCCGTGGAAAACTCAACCCGCGGGCTGTGATCAGCAGGCCCGCACAACAGCCACACGACGGGGGCCGGGCCGTCGCCGGCCCGCGGCAGCGATGCGGACCTGAGCCCTTTCCTGCAACCCGGCTCGCGCGAAGGGAGAGCCTGGGCTTCTGGCCGGGAGGGGCAGGATCGAACAGGAAGCGGGCGGCGGGAATCGAACCCGCATCATCAGCTTGGAAGGCTGAGGTTTTACCACTAAACTACGCCCGCAATGGCGCTATCTTGATCACAATGATCAGGATAAGAATGAGGTCTTCGTTGAGGCCTTCAATCCAGGTCAGACACCTGTTCAGCCTCCACACCTGACCGTGGGATGACGATAGCGGCAATCACGCTGCACGCCCCAGGCTGTGCCGGGGGTGTCGGGTTGGCTCCGCCATTATGACCGCCGCCCCCCAGCCGGTCCCCCGCCGCATGCCCAGCCAGGCACCACCCGTGCGCGACGCCGCCGATCTGCGCGGAGTCGCCCGCCAGCGCCTGCTGTGGTCCTACGGCCTCGGGGATGCCGGCACGGGCATGGCGGCCTCGCTGATCGGCTTCTATCTGTTCGTCTTCTACACCTCGGCTGCCGGTCTGCCCGCCTGGATGGCCGGCGCCGTACTGATGGTGGGGCGCTTCTGGGATGGCATCAACGACCCGATCGTGGGCTGGCTGAGCGACAAGACCCACACCCGCTGGGGCCCGCGCCTGCCCTGGATCTTCGCCAGTGCCCTGCCCCTCGGCATCTCCATGGCGGCGATGTGGTGGGTGCCGCCCGGCGATCCATGGGTGAAGTTCATCATCTTCATCCTGATCTCGGCAGTGGCCCAGAGCTTCTACACGGGCGTGAACCTGCCCTACACCGCACTGGCCGCCGAACTCACCACGAGCGTGGCCCTGCGCACGCGTCTGAACACGGCCCGGTTCAGCGGTTCGATCGTCGCCTCGCTGGTGGGCGTGGTGCTGGGGGCACTGCTGCTGCAGGACCACAGCGATGCCGCACGCTTCCTGCGGGTGGGCATCCTCGCCGGCGTCATCGTCGCGGCCACCACGCTGATCTGCGGCTGGGGGCTGGCACCGGTGGCCCTGCACTGCCAGCGGCCGCAACGGCAGGAGGGCACCACCCGGCGTCTGCTCAGCCGCGTGCGCAGCAACGGCCGCTTCCTGCGGGTGATCGGCCTCTACCTGCTTCTCTGGTGCGCCCTGCAGCTGATGCAGACGGCCGCGCTGATCTACCTGCCGGTGGTGCTGCACCTGCCCCAGAGCTGGAGCAACTGGGTGCTGCTGCCCTTCATCGTCAGCAGCCTGGCGGGCCTGTGGATCTGGAACGGCGTCTGCCGGCGCGCCGGGCGGGTGCGGGCCCTGCAGCTTGGTTCGGCCCTGTGGATCAGCGGCTGCCTTCTGGCGATGGTGCTGCCGCCCCTGAACCCCGCCGTTGCCCCCTTCGGTTCGCCGGACAACGCCCTGCGCCTGGTGCTGGTGCTGCTCACCATCGTGCTGGCCGGACTGGGGGCCTCCACCGCCTACCTGATCCCCTGGTCACTGCTGCCCGACGCCATCGACGCCGACCCCGAGAAACCCGCAGGGCAGTACAGCGCCTGGATGGTGCTGGGCCAGAAGCTCTGCATCAGCCTGGCGCTCTTTTTCTTCGGCAACCTGCTCAGCCTCAGCGGCTACCAGGCGGCCCTGCTCCGCGACCAGCCCACCAGCGCCCTGGTGGCGATCCGGTTGAGCATGGGGCTGATTCCGGCCACCCTGGTCGTGCTGGGGCTTGTGGTGATGCGACGCTGGCCCCATCGCTCCGTGCAGCCGTCATGAAGCGCCGGTTCCGGCTCCAGCGCTCAGGCCAACGCCTGCAGCTGCCGCGGTGGGCGAAGCGCCTCGGCGCCAGCACCATGATCGGCGGTCAGGCCGTCAGCGCCATCGCCCGGGGCCGCATCGGCTTCAACGACCTCATGCAGGAGCTGATGGAGGCCGGGCCGGCCAGTTTTCTGATCGTGGTGATCACGGCCCTGGCTGCCGGCACCGTGTTCAACATCCAGGTGGTGGCGGAGCTGTCCAAGCAGGGCGCCAATGCCGCGGTGGGTGGGCTGCTGTCCCTGGGTCTGGCGCGGGAGATCGCTCCCCTGCTCACAGCCACCCTGCTCACCGGCAAGGTGGCCACGGCCTACGCCGCCGAGCTGGGCACGATGAAGGTGACCGAACAGATCGACGCCATCACCATGCTGCGCACCGACCCGGTGGAGTACCTGGTGGTGCCGCGGGTGCTGGCGATGGTGATCATGGCCCCGGTGCAGTGCCTGCTGTTCTTCTGGGTGGGCATCTGGTCGGGGCAGACCAGCAGCACCATCCTCTACAACATCCCACCCAGCGTGTTCTGGACCTCCGTGCGCACCTGGATGCAACCCGACGACCTGCCCTCGATGCTGGTCAAGGCCCTGGTGTTCGGCCTGCAGATCGCGGTGCTGGCCTGCGGCTGGGGTCTCACCACCCGGGGCGGACCCAAGGAGGTGGGGACCAGCACCACCGGCGCCGTGGTGATGATTCTGGTGACGGTGGCGTTGATGGACGCCCTGCTCACCTCCGTGCTGTTCGGCTGATCCCCCATGACCTGCCCTGACTCTCCGCAGCCGGTGGTGCTCAGCCCTCACTTCGGCGTTGCCGTTGCCGTGGCGGGCCTGGGCCTCAGCTGCCTGGCCCTGCTGCCGCTGTGGCCCGGGGCGCTCTGGCTGGCCCTGGTGGTGACCCTGTTCGGCCTGTTCCTGGTGCTGCAGACGGCCCTGCTGCGGCTGGAGTTCAACGGCGAGGCCCTGCTGGTGCGCCGCGGCGGCGAGGAACTGCGCCGCTTCCCCTACGAGGCCTGGCTGGGCTGGCGGCTGTTCTGGCCGCCGCTGCCGGTGCTGTTCTATTTCAGGGAACGTCAGAGCATCCACCTGCTGCCGGTGCTGTTCGATGCCGCCGCCCTGCGGCAGCAGCTGCAGGGCCGCCTTCCCCAGCTGGAGGCCGCTGCCGCCAGCGGATCCGCCAGCCCTGATGACGCCGCCTGAACGGTCCATGCCCGACCAGCCCACCCCCGCCGCCGCCTCCACGCCCGGCACAGCCGACAGCCCCACAACCAGCTCAGCGGCGCAGCCGGAGACAGACTGGCAGGGGCTGGCCCTGCGCGAACTCCGCCAGCGGCGGGCCGAGCTTGAGACGGAGATCGCCCAGCTGGAGAGCCGCCGCGAAGCGATCGAGCGGGAGATCGCCAGCAGCTACGCCGGCCAGGCCGATACGGTGGCTCGCCGTCTCAAGGGGTTTCAGGATTACCTGGTGGGAGCCCTTCAGGATCTGGCGGCCGCCGCCGAGCAGATCGAGCTGGTGCCCCAGCCCGTGGTGGTGCAGCCCTCCCCCATCGACGCCGCGGCCCGCGAGGAGACAGGTGCTGCGGCGCCGGGAAGCAGCAGTGCCGGGGCGGCAGTGGGCGGCCCGTTCGGCGGCGACGCCGAGCTGGTCCGCAGCCGGCTGACGGCGTTCCAGGGTCAGCCCGACTTCTACGCAGAGCCCTGGAAACTGCGCCGCACCCTGGAGGCAGCGGGGGCCGCCGCCCTCGAGAACTGGTTCCTGGAGCAGGGCGGCCGCGGCGCCCAGCCCAGCAGCGGCAGCCGCAGCCGGAACGGCCTGGTGACAGCCGCGGCGATCGCGATCCTGGGAGAGCTCTACGGCGACCGCTTCCAGACCCTGGTGCTGGCCAGCCAACCGGAGAGACTCGGGGAATGGCGGCGCAGCCTCCAGGACTGCCTGGGCCTGGGCCGGGAGGACTTCGGCCCCAGCAGCGGCATCGTGCTGTTCGAGCGGCCCGAGGCCCTGATCGAACGGGCCGACCGGCTGGAGGAGCGCGGTGAACTGCCCTTCATCGTGATCGATGCCGCCGAGCCGGGCGTGGAGATTCCCGTGCTGCAGTTCCCGCTCTGGCTGGCCTTCGCTCCCGGCCCGGGCGAACTGATGCGGGAGGAGGAGTACTACTGAGTGGGTCGCCGATCCGCTCCCCACCTGGCGCTCACCGTCGTTCCGATGCTCCCGCCCCCCGCCCTGCCCCTTCTGCTGCTCGCCGGCTACCTGCTCGGCTCGATCCCTGCCGGCTATCTGGCGGGCCGCTGGCTGAAGGGCCTCGACATCCGTCAGCAGGGCTCCGGCTCCACCGGTGCCACCAACGTGCTGCGGGTGGTGGGCAAGGGGCCGGCCCTGGTGGTGTTCCTGGTGGATGTGCTCAAGGGCACGGCTGCCGTGGTGCTGGCCAAGGTGGTGCTGGGACCCCTGGCGATCCCCCTGGATGGAGCTGGCAGCGCAGTCAGCTGGACCACCGACAGCTGGGTGGTGGCGGCGGGCCTGGCGGCTCTGGCGGGTCACATCTGGCCGGTATGGCTGGGCTGGCGCGGCGGCAAGGCGGTGGCCACGGCCCTTGGGATGCTGCTGGGCCTCACCTGGCCCGTGGGCATCGCCTGTTTCGGGGTGTTTCTGACGGTGCTCGGCCTCAGCCGCATCGTGTCCCTCTCCAGCGTGCTGGCCGCGGTGGCGCTGCCGGTGCTGATGCTGGCCTGGTTCCGGGATCAGGAGATGGGACTGCGCTGGCCCTACCTGGTGCTGGCGCTGGTCACCAGTGTGCTGGTGATCTGGCGCCACCGCAGCAACCTGGCCAGGCTGCGGGCGGGCAGCGAACCGCGCCTGGGGCAGGCCCGACAGCCGCACTGACCCGACCGCCGCACCGAACACCCCCATCCGGCATGCGGCCGGCCCCCGGGCCGGGGCCCCGCGCCCCCGCTCAGGTCAGGCCGGTCAGGCCAGCTGGCGGCTGCGCTCGGCGGCGGCCAGCACCGCCTCGATCAGGGCCGAACGCAGCCCACCCCGCTCCAGGGCACGCAGACCGGCGATGGTGGTGCCGGCAGGCGAGCTCACCATGTCCTTGAGTTCCGCGGGATGCAGCTGCTGCTGCGTCAGCAGGGCAGCGGTGCCCGCCAGGGTGCGCTGGGCCAGATAGCCGGCCCGGGCCCGGGGGAGTCCGGCGGCCACGGCACCGTCGGCCAGGGCCTCGGCCACCAGGGCCACGAAGGCCGGCCCGGAGGAGGTGAGGGCCAGGAAGGCGTCCAGCTGGGTTTCCGGCAGCTCCATCACCTCTCCCACCTGGCTGAACAGCCGCAGCACCCACCGGCGCTGCTCGTCATCCACCCCGGCCCCCCAGGCCAGCCCGGTGAGGCCCTGGCGCACCAGGGCCGGGGTGTTGGGAACGGCCCGCACGCAGCGCCAGGCGGGGAACAGCCGCTCCAGCCGCTGCACGGTGACCCCGGCCAGCACCGAGACCAGCAGGCCGGCGGCGCCGGGGGGCACGGCCGTCGCCGCCGCCTCCAGCTGCTGGGGCTTCACCGCCAGCAGCACCACGGGAGCCGCCCAGGCTGACGCCGGATCGGTGCTCACGGGCAGCTGCAGGCTGTCGCTCAGCCGCTCAGCCGAGGCCCGGCTGCCCACAACGGCCCGCACGTCTGCAGGCTGCACGAGACCGGTCTCGAGCAGGGGTATCAGCAGGGCCTGGGCCATGCGCCCCAGCCCCACAACACCGAAGGCCGAGGGTCTCACCCCGGGATCATCGGCCGCAGTCAGCGGCGCTGTCAGAAGGCGCTGCCCTCCCGGCCCCAGGCGGGGCTCGGGGCGGCATCCTGCTCGTGGGCCGAATCACGGCTCACCACGCTGGAGGAAGCGGACTCCTCGCCGCCGGCGGTGGTCACGGTGACGCAGCTGGGGGCGAACAGGAAGATGCTCTCACCCACACGCTCCTGGTGGCCGTCGATGGCAAAGGTGCCCCCGGCCACGAAGTCGACCGCCCGCTGGGCCTGGTCGGGCTCCATCATCGTGAGATTGAGGATCACGGTCTTGCGCTCGCGCAGCGCCTGGATCGCCCGGGGCATCTCATCGAAACTGCGGGGCTCCATCAGGGTGACCTCGGCAGCCGCCGTGGCGATCCCCGGCATACCGATCACGTTGGTGCCGGCGAAGGGGTCGTCGGCACTGAAATCACTGGTCAGGGCCAGAGCGCTGGAGCGGCTCACACCCACAGCTGCAGCTGGCTCGGACGCCTCCCCGCCGTCGTAATCGAGATCATCGTCGTAGTCGCCGTCGAGGTAGTCGTCCCCGGAGACGACGGCACGCAGGCGGGAGAACAACGACACGGAGCAAACCTCGCGGGAAGCTTTCGACCTGAATAGCGTCTCATGGGCCGGATCGCAAGCCACACAAGCGTTTCCCGGCCCTGGCCAGGGCCTCAGACAGGCGGCTGGCGGGTGCCGAACAGAGCGGTGCCGATCCGCACCCAGGTGCTGCCTGCAGCCACGGCCTCGCGCCAGTCACCGCTCATGCCCATCGACAGCTGCGTCAGACCCAGCTCTGCCGCCAGGGCGGCACACTCCCGGAACAGGGCCAGCCGCTGGGGAGCATCCAGGCCCAGCGGTGCGATCGTCATCAGCCCCACGGTGCGGAGCGGAGCCAGAGCCGACAGCTCGGGCCAGCCGGCCCTGAGCTCCTGGGGCTCAAAACCGGTCTTGCCCGGGTCGGGGCGCAGCTTCACCTGGACGAACACGGCCGGACTGAGGCCCTCCTCGGCAGCGATGCGGGCCAGTCGGCGGGCCAGGCCCAGGCTGTCCAGCGAGTGGATGGTGCCGAAGTGGCGCAGCACCCCCCGGGCCTTGTTGGCCTGCAGGCGGCCGATGTAATGCCAGTCCAGCGGCTCGAGGTCGGCGAGCTCGGCCTGCTTGGCCACGGCCTCCTGCAGACGACTCTCGGCGAAACTGCGCTGGCCGGCCGCCACCGCTCGGCGCAGCAGCGCCGCCGGCTGGCCCTTGCTCACCGCCAGCAGGTCCGTGCCGGCGGGCAGGGTGTCACGAAGGGCCGCGAGCCGCTGTTCCAGGCCAGCGGCGGCGCTCAGCGGCTGATCAGATGAAGGTCTGGTCAAACAGTTGGCGCCAGTGGGAATGGACAGCCGAGCCCTCGCGCCGGCTGCGGGCCAGGTTCTGCTCGGCGAAGTGGCGGGCATCCATCAACGGCACCACCTCGAACGTGGCACCACGAGGCTGCAGCGTCACCAGGAAGAAGATGCGCTGGGCGTAGAGGGTGGCGTAGAGGTCACGCCCGTCAGCCACCGGCGCCACGCGGTACAGCATCCCGAAGGTGGGGTGGTTCAGGTAGCGCTCGGAGGTCACTCAGCCATCAGCACTGCGGGGTATTTAAGTTCACCGCGTACCACCGACGCTCCAGCGCAGCCCCAGCAGGCTGATCAGGCCGAGCAGGGCCACCAGGTTGAGCCAGGGGCGCGGCGGTGCCGGGCGGTGCAGCTGTTCCGGGGGCAGCCACAGGCCGCCGCGGGCGAGCAGGGCCTCGGCCCCCTGCTCCGAGCGCAGCAGCAGATTGGCGAGCAGCCGTTCCCCCACCGCCAGCACCAGCCCCAGGGACGGCCGCCAGCCCAGCCGGCGCAGGTTCACCGCCCGGGTGGCCACCGAACGCAGCAGGTTCTGGAGCTCCTCCTGCACCAGCGGCAGAAAGCGCAGCGACAGCAGCAGGGTGAAGCCGAGGCGCTGCATCGGCCATCCGAGACGGGCCAGGGGAGCCAGCAGCCAGCTGATCGCCCACACCAGCTCCTCCGGGCGGGTGGTGAGCAGCATCAGGTTGGCGCTGTGCACCAGGGTGAACAGCAGGGTGGAGCCGTTGAGGCCCAGCCTGGCCGAACGGCGGGTCACCACCAGCGGCCCCAGATCGAGCGGCCCCACCTGCAGCGGCCCCCAGCGCAGCAGTTCCCAGGCCCGGCCGCCGCGCTCGGCCGGCGGGTCCAGCGGCGAGCCTGGCTGCAGCCGCACCTCCGCCGGCGGCCGCTGCAGGGAGGACGGCGGCACCCCTCCTGCCGGCAGCACCGTGGCCAGGCCCCCCACCAGCAGCGCGAGCATGAGCAGCAGCGGCAGACTGCGCCGCCACAGCCGCCAGGGCAGACCACTGCAGGCTGTGATCAGCAGCAGCAACCCCACCAGCGCCAGGCGCCAGATCGGCCCGGCCAGGATGGGGGTCACGAGAAAGGCCACGGTCCAGGCCAGCTTCAGGCGCGCGTCCAGACGCCGCAGCCAGCTGCCGTTGCGCCGGGCGGCCGACGGTGCGGGCTCCTCGGCCACGTACTGGCCGATCGGCAGCTGGCGCAGGAAATCCAATCAGCCCTTCACCCGGGCCAGGTCCCGCTCGGCGTCGCGCTGCTGCTTGCCCCGCCAGAAGAGGCGGATCGGGGTGCCCTCGAAGCCCAGACCTTCGCGGATCTGGCGCTCGATGTAACGGCGATAGGCATCGCCGAACAGTTTGGGGTCGTTGACGAACAGGGTGAAGCTGGGCGGCCGCGTCGCCACCTGGGTGCCGTAGTAGAGGCGGCCGGCCCGGCCACCACGGCTGGTGGGGGGCGTGCGCCAGCTGAGCGCCTCGGTGAGCACCTCATTCACCACCGAGGTGCTCACCCGCCGGCGGTGCTGCTCCACCGCCAGCAGGGCCAGGGCGAAGACGCTCTGCACCCTCTGACCGGTGAGCGCGGACGTGAACAGCATCGCCGCCCAGTCGAGGAAATACAGCTTGGCGCGGAGCTCCTTCTCCATCGCCGCCATGGTGTGGCTGTCCTTCTCGATGGCATCCCACTTGTTCACCACCACCACACAGGCACGACCGTCCTCCTCGATGCGACCGGCGAGGCGCTGATCCTGCTCCGTCACACCATCGAGGGCATCGATCACCAGCACGCACACATCCGAACGCTCGATCGCCTTGAAGCTGCGGTTGATGCCGAAGAATTCGGGGCCGTAGTTCACCGAGCGCTTGCGGCGGATGCCGGCGGTGTCGAGGATCTTCCAGTTGTGGTTCTCGCGCTCCACCGTCGTGTCGATCGTGTCGCGGGTGGTGCCGCGGATCGGGCTCACGATCGCCCGCTGCTCGCCGCAGATGGCATTGAGCAGGCTGGACTTGCCCACGTTGGGCCGCCCGATGATCGCCATCTGGATCGGCTCCTCGCCTGCCTCCTCCTGGGCGGGGGGCAGAAAATCCACCACCTTGTCGAGCAGGTCGCCGGTGCCGGCTCCGTGGATCGCCGAGATCGGATGGGGTTCGCCGAGCCCCAGCCCCCAGAACTCCGCCGCCAGGGCCAGGCCCTTCTCCGGCGACTCGCACTTGTTCACCGCCAGCAGCACGGGCACGTTGTGGCCGCGCAGCCAGGCGGCGATGGCCTCGTCGGCCGCCGTGCAACCCTGCTGGCCATCCACGATCACCAGGGCCACCGAGGCCTCGGCCAGGGCCAGATCGGCCTGCTCCCGGATCTCGGGCAGGAACTCGCTGTCGTCGTCGAACACCAGGCCGCCGGTGTCCACCACCCGGAAGCTGCGATCCCCCCAGAAGCCCTCCTGGTAGGTGCGATCGCGGGTCATGCCGGGCTGATCGTGCACGATCGCCTCGCGGCTGCGGCAGAGGCGATTCACCAGGGTGGATTTGCCCACGTTGGGGCGGCCGATGATGGCGACGACCGGCAGGGCCAAGGAGTTATTCCAACGTCTGTCCTGGCCTGACCCTACAGAGCGGGCTCAGGAGATCGGCAGATCGCCCGGGTGGCCCGCCACCGGATCGGCGGGCGACTCCAGCAGCGGCGGCAGGGGCCCGGTTTCAGGAAGGAGCTCCCCATGCTGGGCCAGATGGGCCAGCAGCCAGTTCACCGCCGTGGCGCGGCGGGTGCGGCGGGGATACAGCTCACCGATGCGATACCCCCCGAAGCCCAGTTGCTCCTTGAGCAGTTGCTTGTGCTCTCTGGCAATGGCGCGGGTGAGGGCCACGCTGGGGGGCCGCTCGGCGATGAACTGGGGCTCGATCGGAAACGACTCCTGCCAGGGAGAGCCCGTGGCCGGGCCGGCGCGCCAGGTGCCGGAGCCGATCTGCTCGTAGCCAAGGCGCGGCCAGATCAGCTCACACACGAACCGATCGCTGGTGCGGTCGGCCAGCACCGCTTCCAGCAGGGCGCGGCTGAGGGGGAAGGGGATGGGCACGGCGGAGAGGGGCAACGGCGCAGACGGGGGGGGGCGGGGCCTGAGGATGGGAGCACCATGATCGTCACCAGCTCCCCTTCCCTGCCCGACCGACCCTGCCCAGCGCAACCCTGGCGGCCCGGGGCGGTCGATCCGCTCACCCTGCCGGGCCGGGGTTGCCCACGCAGGCTGCGCTGCCGGGTGGTGCAATCGCCCCTGGCCGGGGTGAGCGACCGCATCTTCCGGGGCCTGGTGCGGCGCTGGGCCGCCGACGCCCTGCTGTTCACCGAGATGGTGAACGCCACCAGCCTGGAGCTGGGCCACGGCCTGCAGAAGGTGGAGGAACTGGCCAGCGAGAGCGGCCCGATCG